>JAJRZX010000088.1 GCA_024275045.1 Deltaproteobacteria bacterium | reverse complement strand
CCCTCTCGGAGATAACTCACAAGAGGCGGCTCTCGGCACTTGGTCCCGGCGGACTTACGCGTGAGCGGGCGGGCTTTGAGGTGCGTGACGTTCACGCCACTCACTACGGACGTATTTGTCCCATTGAGACCCCTGAGGGGCCGAACATCGGTCTGATTGTCTCTTTATCCACGTTTGCCAGGGTCAATGACTTCGGGTTTATTGAGACGCCCTACCGTGAGGTCAGAGGCGGCGTGGTTACATCTAAAATCATGCATCTATCCGCCCTTGACGAGGAAGACCATGTCATTGCGCAGGCCAATGCCCCTGTTGATGAGAACGGCAAGTTTGTAAACGAGTTCGTCTCCTCGCGAAAAGGCGGAGACTTTATAATGGCAAGAGGCGAGGACGTAACGCTTATGGATGTATCGCCAAACCAGCTCGTAAGCATCGCAGCCGCCCTTGTGCCTTTTCTTGAGAACGATGACGCCAACAGGGCCCTTATGGGCTCGAACATGCAGCGTCAGGCCGTTCCGCTTCTCTCTACAGAGGCCCCGCTTATAGGCACGGGCATGGAGAGCGTTGTGGCCCGCGACTCCGGGCTTACCGTACTTGCCGAAAAAGGCGGTGTAGTTGAGAACGTGGACGCATCAAGGATAGTCATACGTAATGAGTCCGGAGGTGTGGACCTTTACAACCTTGTAAAATTCAGGCGTTCCAATCAGAACACCTGCTTTAACCAGAAACCAATTGTCTACCGCGGTGATAAGATTATACCCGGCCAGGTCCTTGCCGACGGTCCTTCCATAGACCAGGGTGAGCTCGCTCTTGGACGTAACGTGCTCGTGGCCTTTATGCCATGGGGCGGTTACAACTTCGAGGATGCCATACTGCTAAGTGAACGGCTGCTGAAAGAAGACGTCTTCACCTCCGTTCATATTGAGGAGTTTGAGATTGTCGCCCGTGATATAAAGCTTGGTAAAGAAGAGATAACACGGGATATCCCCAATGTGGGAGAAGAGGCCCTCAGCGACCTTGATGAGAGCGGCATAGTCAGGATAGGCGCCGAGGTAGGCCCCGGTGACATACTTGTTGGAAAGATTACCCCAAAGGGCGAGACTCAGCTCTCGCCTGAGGAAAAGCTGCTTAGAGCCATATTCGGCGAAAAAGCCGAGGACGTTAAAGACACATCGCTGCGCGTGCCCCCGGGTATTGAGGGTGTGGTTATTAACGCAAAGGTCTTCTCGCGCAAGGGCGTTGAGAAGGACGACAGGAGCAAATCCATTGAGGACATGGAGACCTCTCGCATTATCAAGGACAGGGATGACGAGATTTCCATTGTAAAGGAATCCTCATATAAGACCATAAGGGCACAGCTTCTTAAGAATAAGACCCTCTCGGCCATTAAAGACAGAAAAGGCGGTGTAATCCTTGCTAAAGGCGGTGTAATTACAGATGCCGTTCTTGACGCACTACCGCAGGAGAGGTGGAGTGAGATAATCCCCGCTGATGAGCAGGTAAAGGAATCTGTTGATAATGTGCTGGAGCAGCTGGTTGAGCAGATAGACCTTATAAAGGTTGTTTTCGAGAACAGGCTCGGCCGCCTTAAGATGGGCGATGAGCTGCCTCCCGGCGTTATCAAGATGGTGAAGGTCTATATCGTCATGAAGCGTAAGATCTCCGTAGGCGATAAGATGGCCGGCCGTCACGGCAACAAGGGTGTTATCTCAAGGATACTCCCTGAGGAGGACATGCCTTACATGGATGACGGCACCCCTGTGGACGTGGTGCTTAATCCCCTTGGAGTGCCCTCAAGGATGAACATCGGCCAGATTCTCGAGACCCACCTTGGCTGGGCCTCACGTGACCTTGGAAAAGGTATCGCGAAGATGATGGAGGAGCATGCCGGCCCCGGGCCTCTTCGTGAGAGGATTAAGGCGATATACGGCACCGAGAAGTTCGGCAAATTCATTGACGGGCTCACTGATGAGGAGATTGGAGAAGTAGCCGAGAAGCTCTCACACGGGCTGAAGGTAGCGAGCCCTGTATTTGACGGGGCCCTTGAGAGCGGCGTTAAAGAGGCACTTGCCCTTGCGGGACTGCCCGGTAACGGCAAGACCGTGCTCTATGACGGCAAGACGGGTAATGCCTTTGATCAGGCCGTAACAGTAGGCATTATGTACATGTTGAAACTCCATCACCTTGTTGATGACAAGATACACGCCAGATCAACCGGGCCGTACTCACTTGTGACCCAGCAGCCCCTTGGCGGTAAGGCCCAGTTCGGCGGCCAGCGTCTTGGTGAGATGGAGGTCTGGGCCATGGAGGCATATGGTGCTGCGTACAGCCTCTGTGAGTTCCTTACGGTTAAATCCGATGATGTACCGGGCAGGACCAAGATGTACGAGTCCATAGTAATGGGCAGGTACAATATGGAGCCAACGCTGCCCGAGTCTTTCAACGTCCTTGTTAAGGAGCTGCAGAGCCTTGTCATTGATGTGAATATGCTGAAGACAGAGCAGAAGTAATCCTGCGGATCTCTGTTTTTTTGTCTTAAGAGGAAGGTCATTATTAACTGCCCTTCCATAGAAGGAGGAAGCCTTGGAGAGCCTTACGGCACTTTTTAAGAAACCCGGTAAACAGAACGATTTTAACGCCATAAGCGTATGTATAGCCTCTCCTGAGAGGATAATGCAGTGGTCACACGGTGAGGTGAAAAAACCGGAGACTATTAACTACCGCACCTTTAAGCCCGAGAGGGACGGACTCTTCTGCGCCAAGATCTTTGGTCCGGTAAAGGATTTTGAGTGTAACTGCGGTAAATACAAGCGCATGAAACACAGGGGCACTACCTGTGAGAAATGCGGCGTAGAGGTTATACCCTCAAACGTAAGGCGTGAGAGGCTGGGACATATTACGCTGGCAACTCCTGTAGCGCATATATGGTTCCTTAGAAGTCTTCCATCGCGCATAGGCGCCCTTCTTGACGTTACCTTAAAAGACCTTGAGCGCGTGCTCTATTATGAGAAGTACGCTGTAATCGACCCCAAGAACTCGGACCTTCATATGGGTGAACTCCTTACCGAGGAAGGGCACGAGAAGGCCATTGAGACCTGGGGGCCTGATGGTTTTGTCTCCGGCATGGGTGCATCGGCAGTAAGAGAGCTCCTTAAAGAGCTGGACCTTAAAAAACTCTCTACCGAGCTCCGTCTTGAGATGAGCAAGACCTCTTCAGAGACCAAGAAAAAGAGGATAGCCAAGAGGCTTAAGGTAGTGGAGGCCTTCCTGCACTCTGATAACAGGCCCGAGTGGATGATACTTGAGGTCATACCCGTGCTGCCTCCGGATCTTCGTCCCCTTGTTCCCCTTGACGGCGGCAGGTTCGCAACAAGCGACCTTAACGACCTGTACAGAAGGGTGATTAACAGAAACAACAGGCTTAAGCGCCTCATGGAGCTAAAGGCCCCGGATATTATCATAAGAAACGAGAAGCGCATGCTTCAGGAGGCCGTTGACGCGCTCTTTGATAACGGCAGGCGCGGACGCACCATTACGGGTCAGAACAAGAGACCTCTAAAATCCCTTAGCGATATGATTAAGGGTAAGGGAGGCCGTTTCCGTCAGAACCTCCTTGGAAAGCGAGTGGATTACTCCGGGCGTTCCGTTGTTGTGGTAGGCCCTGATCTACGCCTTCACCAGTGCGGTCTTCCAAAGAAGATGGCCCTGGAGCTATTTAAGCCCTTTATCTACCATAAGCTGGAAGAAAAAGGCTATGCAACGACTATAAAGAGCGCCAAGAAGATGCTGGAAAAAGAGCGTCCCGAGGTCTGGGACGTCCTTGACGAGCTTATAAAAGAGCACCCCGTGCTTCTTAACCGCGCGCCCACACTGCACAGGCTGGGCATTCAGGCATTTGAACCCCTGCTTATTGAGGGTAAGGCCATACAGCTCCATCCACTGGTCTGCACGGCCTTTAACGCTGACTTTGATGGTGACCAGATGGCCGTTCATGTGCCCCTCTCCATAGAGGCGCAGACAGAGGCCCGTGTGCTTATGATGAGCACCAATAATATATTATCGCCTGCAAGCGGCAAGCCCATTATCGTGCCCACGCAGGATATAGTCCTTGGTCTGTATTATCTATCTCGTGAGAAACCCGGCGTAATGGGTGAGCTTAAATCCTACTCGTCCCTTGATGAGGTGCGAGCCGCATATGACGCGCGGTACCTGCACCTGCAGGCACGGATAAAGGTAAAACACGAGGGCAGTATGTATGAGACAACTACGGGAAGGGTTCTTCTTAAAGAGGTTGTCCCCGAGGTCATTTCCTTTGATGACATTAACAAAGTAATGGACAAGAAACGCCTTGCCGACCTCATTGACCTCTGTTACAGAAGGAGCGGTTATAAAGACACTGTGCTTCTTGCCGATAAACTGAAGGACCTTGGTTACAAGTATGCCACAAAGGCGGGTATATCCATCTGTATTGACGATATGAAAATTCCCGCTAAAAAAGACGAGCTTCTTGAAGAGGCCGGAGGCGAGGTTCAGGAGATTCAGAACCAGTACAACGAGGGCCTTATCACCGACGGTGAGCGGTACAACAAGGTTATAGATATCTGGGCGCAGGCCACTGAAGATATTGCCGATGAGATGCTCAAGAACCTTGGGAGCGATGTGCCAGAATCTGATTCCGGCAGTGGCGATGATAGAAAAATGCCCAGCTTTAACCCTATCTTTATTATGGCGGATTCAGGCGCCAGGGGTTCTGCACAGCAGATACGTCAGTTAGCCGGTATGCGAGGTCTTATGGCCAAACCATCAGGCGAGATTATTGAGACGCCTATTACGGCCAACTTCCGTGAGGGGCTGAACGTGCTACAGTACTTTATATCCACTCACGGCGCGCGTAAAGGTCTTGCTGATACGGCCCTTAAGACAGCCAACTCAGGTTACCTTACACGCCGTCTTGTTGATGTTGCCCAGGACGCCATTATCATGGAAGAGGACTGCGGCACCCTTGACGGTATATACATCACCTCTCTTGTAGAGGGGGGCGAGGTTATTGAGAACACCGGCGAGAGGGTCCTTGGAAGGGTTGCCCTTGAGGATGTTGTAGACCCCTTTAGCGGTAACGTCATAGTGCGGGCCAATGAAAAAATCGGCGAGTCCAGGGTAGAGAGCATTGAGGAGGCCGGCATAGATAAGGTTAAGATAAGAAGCGTTCTTACCTGCCGCTCCAGAAAAGGAATCTGCGCCATGTGTTACGGCAGGGATCTGGCCCGTGGACGCATTGTGGAGCTTGGCGAGGCCGTTGGTGTTATCGCGGCCCAGTCCATTGGCGAGCCCGGCACTCAGCTTACAATGAGAACCTTCCATATAGGCGGCACGGCCAGCAGAAGGGCCGAGCAGACAACCCTTGAGGCCCGTCATGACGGTGTTGTACGCCTTCATAATACCAATGTTGCCGTAAACAGCGCCGGCGAGGCCATTGTTATGAGCCGTAACGGCGAGGTTGCCATTGTTGACGATCAGGGCAGAGAGCGTGAGAAAGACCATGTTATCTACGGAGCCAGACTCCTTGTAAAGGACGGCGATAAGATTACCGGAGGCACTACCATCGCAGAGTGGAGCCCATATACCATACCCATTGTCACCGAGTGCGGCGGTACCGTTAAATTCGGTGATATTGAGGAAGGTAAAACCATGCGTGAGCAGGTTGACGAGGTTACGGGGCTCTCCAGCAAGGTTGTTGTTCCCTATAAAGAAGGTGACCTTCGTCCAAGGGTATCCATTAAAGACGAGTCAGGCAAGACCATGACTTACGGCACTCCCGGCATACAGGCGCGTTATCTCCTGCCTGTTGGCGCTATTATCACCGTAAACGTCGGTGATGTGCTTAAAGCCGGAGACCTTATAGCGAAGATGCCCCGTGAGACAACCAAGACAAAGGATATCACAGGAGGTCTGCCCCGTGTTGCCGAGCTCTTTGAGGCTCGTAAACCCAAGGAATGCTCTGTCATAAGCGAGGTTGACGGCACGGTCTCCTTTGCCAAGGATGTAAAAGGCAAACGTACTGTGGCCATTACCATGGAGACAGGGGAGGTAAAGGAGTACTTTATTCCCAAGGGCAAACACATAAATGTAAGGGAAGGCGACTTTGTTATGGCCGGCGAGACCCTTATGGACGGCTCTATTAACCCCCATGATATACTGAGGGTTCTTGGCGTTAAGGAGCTTGCAAAGTACCTTGTTGATGAGGTGCAGGAGGTATACAGGCTTCAGGGCGTTAAGATAAATGATAAGCATATTGAGGTAATCGTAAGGCAGATGCTCCGTAAGGTAAGGATTAAAGACCACGGAGATACGAGGCTTCTTGTTGGTGAAGAGGTGGAGCGTTACGCCTTTGAGGAGGAGAACGAGAGGGTGCTCTCAGAGGGCAAGACACCGGCTGTTGCGGAGCCACTTATGCAGGGTATTACCAAGGCGGCTCTCTCCACGGAGAGTTTTATCTCCGCGGCATCGTTCCAGGAGACAACAAAGGTTCTTACCGGTGCCATAGTGGAAGGTAAGATTGATTATCTTCGCGGCCTTAAAGAGAACGTTATTATGGGACGCCTCATCCCCGCGGGCTCGGGTTTCAGTAAATACGCCAACCTCTCCATAGAAGTACCTAAAATCGAGTCCGAGGACGAGGACTCCCGGGATGAAGAGACCGGGGCGGAGCCCAGCACCGGCACAGATACCGAGCAGGCTCAGACCCTTTAAGTGCGGGTGCGTATCCGTGGGTGAGGGGTGAGTTTACGGCTTTATAAGTGATGCGTGTTTTTAGAGCTGAAAAAAGCTTTTTTTATGGAGGGTTCTGAGGTTATATTAAAGGGGATTGCAGAGGGGCTTTACGGTAAAGCGCAGGTGATTAAGGTAAAGAACTCCTCTCTCTTGAAAAATACCGCGTAAAGGCAATTTACCGGTTGACAACAAATGGCAAAGCTGATACTTTAGTATGCTTTACCACATAAGGAAAAAAGACTATGCCTACATTGAATCAGCTTGTAAGAAAAGGCAGGAAGAGGATAAAGAAAAAGACCGCCTCTCCTGCACTGGAAAATTGTCCCCAGAAAAGGGGCGTATGCGTAAGGGTCTATACTACAACGCCTAAAAAGCCTAACTCCGCCCTTAGAAAGGTGGCAAGAGTAAGGCTTACAAACGGTATTGAGGTTACATCCTACATTCCGGGAATCGGTCATCACCTTCAGGAGCACTCCGTTGTTCTTATTCGCGGCGGCAGGGTAAAGGATCTTCCCGGTGTAAGGTATCATATAGTTCGAGGCGTGCTTGATACCGTAGGTGTTCAGGAAAGAAAGCAGTCACGTTCCAAGTACGGCGCCAAACGACCCAAGTAAGGGGCGAGAGGGCCTGTCATGTGACCGGTGTGCTAAGAGGTCCGGACGTTTTTTTAAGACTGCCTGAGCAATAACCGTGGGGAAGGAAAATTCCCGGATATTTAAGAAGGCTGTCTTTGGCCTTTTATTTACGGCGATTTTTTGGTATAAGAGCTTTTGTAGCGGCTCGTTGATTAGGAAAATACTTGAAGTATCAAGTGGTTGGAGGGTAAGGATGCCACGCAAGGGTAGTATAACAAAGAGAAGAGTTGAGCCTGATTACAAGCATAACGATCAGGTCGTAACAAGCCTTATTAATAAACTCATGATAGACGGCAAAAAGAGCAAGGCCCAGGCCGTGCTTTACAATGCCTTTGATATCATAGAAGAGAAACTAAAGTCAGACCCCATGAAGGTCTTTAAAAAAGCCTTTGATAACATAAGGCCCGCCCTTGAGGTACGCTCCAGAAGGGTTGGCGGAGCTACTTATCAGGTTCCCGTGGATGTGAGACCTGAGCGTAAGGCCGCTCTTGCCATACGCTGGCTGGTGAATTACTCCAGGGCACGCTCGGAACGCTCCATGGCCGAGAGGCTCTCTGCCGAGATAATAGACGCTTCAAACGGCAGGGGCGGTACTGTAAAGAAAAAAGAAGATGTGCACAGAATGGCCGAGGCCAACAGGGCCTTTGCTCATTACCGCTGGTAAGTGTGTCTCCGCAGGGACTGTGACTCTCTCATTCTTTTATCAAACATCAGCTTGCCGGGCTCATCGTTTTAAGCCCCATGTGAGGGTTTGAGACTTAAGACGGTCTTTTAGATTCACGAGACCCCTGCTCAACAGCTGTCTTTAAGCTGCTTTAATTTTACTGTTTTACAGATAACGAGGAATGTGTTTTGCCAAGAGATATATCATTAGATAAACAGCGTAACATTGGGATAATGGCGCATATAGATGCCGGTAAGACAACAACTACCGAGCGCATCCTCTATTATACCGGAGTTACCTACAAGATAGGCGAGGTCCATGAGGGCACGGCCGTAATGGACTGGATGGAGCAGGAGAAGGAGCGCGGCATTACCATCACAAGCGCCGCCACTACCTGCGTCTGGAACGACTATCAGATAAATATTATCGACACCCCCGGTCACGTGGACTTTACCATTGAGGTGGAAAGATCCCTGCGCGTCCTTGACGGTGTTGTTGCCGTATTCTGCTCAGTAGGCGGTGTTGAGCCTCAGAGCGAGACCGTATGGCGTCAGGCCGATAAGTACAAGGTTCCCCGCATAGCCTTTATCAACAAGATGGACAGAGTCGGCGCTGATTTTCTCTCAGGCGTAGCCATGATGGAAGACCGGCTGAAGACAAGAACACTTGTCATGCAGCTGCCCATAGGCAAGGAAGAGAATTTTAAGGGCATAGTTGACCTTGTATCAGAGACTGCCTATGTCTGGGATGATGACAGCCTGGGCGCAAAGTACAGGATTATTGATATACCTTCGGATATGACGGATCAGGTGGCAGAGTACAGGGAAAAACTCATAGAGGCTGCCGCTGATTTTGATGATGATATAATGAATAAGTTCCTTGACGGCGAATCCGTAAGCACAGATGCCCTTAAGGCCGCCGTTAGAAAGGGGACTATTGAGATTGCCGTTACACCGGTTTTCTGCGGCTCTGCCTTTAAGAACAAGGGCGTGCAGTTCCTTCTTGACGCTGTTGTTGATTACCTTCCTTCCCCTGTTGATATCCCCGCTGTTACGGGTATTAACCCTGATACAGAGGCCGAGGAGATCCGTGAGGCAAAGGACGACGCGCCTTTTTCCGCCCTTGCTTTTAAGATTATGACAGACCCGTTTGTAGGCCAGTTGGCCTTCTTCCGTGTCTATTCCGGTACCATGACGGCCGGTTCCTATATTTACAACTCTACGAAAGACGCAAAAGAGAGGGTGGGCCGCCTTGTACGTATGCATTCCAATAAACGTGAAGACGTTAAAGAGGTCTACGCCGGTGATATAGCCGCTGCCGTTGGCCTTAAGAAGACGGTTACAGGCGATACCTTATGCGAGAAAGAGCATCCCATACTCCTTGAGTGCATAGAGTTTCCCGAGCCCGTGCTCTCTATTGCCATTGAGCCCAAGACAAAGGCTGACCAGGAAAAACTCGGCATCTCCCTTCAGAAACTCTCTGTTGAGGACCCTTCTTTCAGGGTTAAGGTAGATGAGGAGACGGCACAGACAATTATATCAGGCATGGGTGAGCTTCACCTTGAGATAATCGTAGACAGGCTGCTCCGTGAGTTTAAGGTAGAGGCCACAGTAGGTAAGCCGCAGGTCGCTTATAAAGAGACCATTACGCGTGAGACCCCTGCAGAGGGTAAATATATTAAGCAGACAGGCGGCAGAGGCCAGTACGGCCACGCCGTGCTCCATATGGAGCCGGGTGAGCCTGGTTCGGGTTTTGAGTTTGTTAATAAGATTGTGGGCGGCTCTATTCCAAGAGAGTACATCCCCGCTGTTCAGAAAGGTGTTGTAGAGGCCACGCTTAACGGCCAGCTCGCGGGTTTCCCTGTTGTTGACGTAAAGGTAACGCTTGTGGACGGCTCGTACCATGATGTTGATTCATCGGAGATGGCCTTTAAAGTAGCCGGTTCAATGGCCTTTAAAGACGGGCTCGCCAAGGCAAAAGAGGTTCTACTGGAGCCTGTCATGGCTGTAGAGGCCGTTATGCCCGAGCAATTCATGGGTGACGTCATAGGAAACCTGAACTCAAGAAGAGGCAAAATTCTCGGCATTGAGGCAAGAGGCGGAGCACAGGTTGTATCCGCCGAAGTACCCCTTGCCAATATGTTCGGTTACTCCACGGAACTACGTTCCATGAGTCAGGGCAGGGCGTCCTACTCTATGCAGTTTTCTCATTACGCGCAGGTACCGGTCTCCGTCACTGAGGTCATTATGGCCAAGGCGCAGGCACGATAGACAGATTTAATTCAGACTTTTTCAGGAGGTAGTTTAAGATGAGTAAGGCGAAATTTGAGAGAACCAAACCTCATATCAACGTAGGCACCATTGGTCACGTAGACCACGGCAAGACCACCCTTACTGCAGCCATAACGCGTACATTGAGCACCAAGGGTCAGGCCGAGTTCATGGATTACGCGAATATCGATCGTGCCCCCGAGGAGCGCGAGCGCGGTCTCACTATCTCCATCTCCCATGTTGAGTACGAGTCTGAGAACCGTCATTACGCTCATATAGATTGCCCGGGGCATGCCGATTATGTAAAGAACATGATAACCGGAGCCGCACAGATGGACGGGGCCATCCTTGTGGTCTCGGCAGCAGACGGCCCCATGCCTCAGACGCGTGAGCACATACTACTTGCCCGTCAGGTTGAGGTACCTTACATTACGGTCTTCCTTAACAAGGTAGACATGGTAGACGACCCCGAGCTTCTTGAGCTCGTTGAGCTTGAGGTACGTGAGCTTCTAAGCCAGTACAAGTTCCCCGGTGATGATATCCCAATCGTAAGCGGCAGCGCCCTGAAGGCCCTTGAGTGCGGCTGCGGCAAGGCCGAGTGCGAGTGGTGCGGTCAGATACTTAAGCTTGTAGACGCCCTTGACTCCTATATACCGGAGCCTGAGCGTG
>JAJRZX010000087.1 GCA_024275045.1 Deltaproteobacteria bacterium | reverse complement strand
CCCTCTATATGACCGACCTTGACGTTGTAATAACCGAGGGTTACAAGACAGGGAAGCTGCCCAAGATAGAGGTATACCGCGACTCTGTGGCAGAGCGCCCGGCATGCCTTAATGACCACGCGCTGCTGGCCATTGTAAGCGACAAAGCAGTGGATACAAAGCGGCCAACCCTTGATATAAATGATTTCAAGGGAGTAGCTGATATTATTGAGAATAAGATTATAAAAGGTCCCAAGGCAGAGAGGGCCCGGAGATTGGAGCTAAGCCTTAACGGTAAAAACCTAAAACTCTCTGATGAGACGGCAAAAAGGCTGAAAAAGGCCGTAGAAGAGGTGCTCGCAGGGGTTGAAGAAGGCGATGAGGACAAAAATGGCCTTATAGAGCTGAGGTTTCAGAGATAATGACAGGGGCCGTACTTGCCGGCGGGCAGAGTAGGCGCATGGGCACCAACAAGGCCTTTATAAAGGTTGGGGGTTTAACCATTGTAGAGCGAGTCCTTGGCGTACTGAAAGAGGTCTTTGATGAGAGGCTCATTATCGCCGATGACGTAGAGCTCTTCAGGGGCCTTGGAGCAAGGGCCATACCTGACTTTTACAAGGGCGCCGGAAGCCTTGGCGGCATATACACGGCACTTCTTAACTCAAGCTCCGAGACAACCTTTGTCACTGCCTGCGATATGCCTGACATTAACGCCTCCGCGGTAAAGAGAGTAATCTCAGCTCCTCTTGATGGCGCGCTTGCTGTAGTGCCTTTTATCGGCGGCAGAGCCCATCCCATGCACGCCCTCTACCACAGAGAGTGCCTGAGACCCATTGAAAAGATGATAAAGGCCGGTAACCTCAGGATTACCCATCTGCTGGATAATATAGAGGTTAAGAGACTCAGGGAGAATGATTTTAAGGGTTTGGCCATAAAAGAGTCTGTAGCCAATATCAATACAAGAGAAGAGCTGCAGAGGCGAGGTACAGAAGTGGAGATAAATAAGTGAGGAGAGATAAACTTAAAGGGGAGGGGCTGAGTAGGCTCCTATCCCTCATGGAGAGGCTTCGAGGTGAAGGCGGGTGTCCCTGGGACAGGGTGCAGACACTTACGAGCCTTACCCCTTTTATCATAGAGGAAGCCTACGAGGTAGTGTCTGCCATTGATTCCGGCGATACCACGGATATAAAAGACGAGCTTGGAGACCTCTTATTTCAGGTAATATTTTGCTGCCGGCTTCTTGAGGAAAAAGGCGAAGGTGATATATTCGAGGTCATGGAGCACTCGGTGGAGAAGATGATACGCCGTCACCCCCATGTCTTTGGCGATACGAGCGCAGATACGCCCGAGGAGGTCCTTAAGCAATGGGCTGATATTAAAAAGACGGAAAAAAAGGGAAAACCCGCCTCCAAGGGGCTGCTTCATGATGTGCCACATGCCATGCCATCGCTCATGAGAGCTGAGAAAATAACAGGCAAGGCCGCCAAGGCGGGATTTAACTGGCCTGACATCAGCGGGGTCATGGATAAGGTAAATGAGGAGCTTGGGGAGCTGGAAGAGGCCATTAAAGCCAATGATACCCCTGCCGTGGAAGAAGAACTTGGAGACCTGCTCTTTACCGTGGTAAACGCCGCACGATTTCTTGAGGTAAGCCCTGAAGAGGCCCTTCGAAAAACAGTGGTAAAGTTTACGGAGCGCTTTCATTATGTAGAAAAAAAGGCCGCTCAGAAGGACGGTCTCAGCGGCTGTGATTTGGAGGAACTTGAGTCTTTCTGGGATGAGGCCAAGGCGCTGGAAAAGCAAAAAAGGACGCAAAAACAAGACCTTTAAGACGTATCCCCAACACCTGTGAATAACCTGTTGAAAACCCCCTGAAAATAACAATTTAAACCAACCAACTGTAGGCCCAATGCCAGATTGCCTATTTTTTAATCACTATTTTATCTATATAAATCAATAGGTTAGCGCACAGGGAATATTTTTGTTTTTAGATGAAGAAAACAAGAAGACCTTTAGCGGCCTTTGCCCAAAAAGCTCTTTAAAAACGCTACTTCAGGCACTTTCAGCAGCTTTGAAGAGATAATATAGACGATAAGGCCGATGATGATGGTTCCGCCAAGATAGAGTATCTGAACAAGCCCTCCGGCCTCATCAAGACCCAGACCGTAAAAGACCAGATATACGGAAAGTCCCATGATAAAAGCGGCCGCGATGTTCTTAATTACAGAGACAAAAAGACTTCTGCCCGTGAAGTCATGGAGCTTTCTTCGAAGCAGGTAAAAGAGGATAACCATGTTAAAAACCGCGGAAATAGTAGTGGCAAGGGCAAGTCCCGCGTGCCGCATGGGCCCCACAAGGACGATACAGAAGAATAGGTTGATAATAAGGGTAACTACTGCCACGATTACGGGGGTTACCGTATCCTTAAGTGAGTAAAAGGCAGAAGTGAATATGCGGTACAGGGCCACGGGCACAAGGCCGGGTGCGTAAAAATAAAGAGCCCATGCCGTGGCCTTTGTAGCCCCTTCATTGAACTCTCCGTGTGCAAAGAGGGTATCTATTATGGAGGGGCTGAGTATGATAAGCCCGATAGCCGCTGGTATGGTAAGAAAGAGCACGAGACGCAGGGCATAGAGCAGCGAATCCATAAAAGCGCCCCAATGCTCCTTTGCCGCGTACTCGGCAAGCCCGGGCAGGGCCACGGTTGAGATAGCCACGCCAAAGATGCCAAGGGGCAGCTCCATTAGTCGGCCTGCATAATAGAGAAAACTCACACTGCCCTCGGCAAGCCCTGATGCGAACCAGAGCGTAATAAAGATATTTAGCTGATAGATACCCACGCCAAAGGCAGCCGGGCCCATGAGCTTGAATATCTTAAGTATTGCGCTATCGCCAAAACGCAGAGAAAAACTGGGGAGAAAACCGTATCGCCTCAGCCAGGGCAGCATAATGGCGAACTGCAGCGCGCCGCCAAGGAGCACGCCTATGGCAAGGGCATATACGGGATGGGTTAAAAAGGGCGAGACTACGAGTATGGAAAGAATAATGGCTATATTAAAAAATACAGGGGCAAGGGCGGGGGCTGTAAAGTGGCGAAGAGAGTTAAGTATGCCCATGCCAATGGCCATAAGCCCCACAAAGATCATATAAGGGAACATGAGGCGGGTAAGGTTTACGGTAATCTTGAATTTAGCGGGGTTTTCAATAAAACCCGGGCTCATGAGGGTGACGAGGTTCTCTGAAAAAAAGATACCCAGAAATGTAAGGACCAGAAGAATCAGCGTTATAAGCGTAAACACACCGCTTACAAGTCCCTTTAACTCAGCCTCGTCTCTACGGGTACGCTCCTCTTGAAAGATTGGTATAAAAGACGATGTGAGCGCGCCCTCGCCTACAAGTCTCCGCAAGAGGTTTGATATTCTAAAGGCCACGAAAAATGCATCAGAGAGGGCCCCTGCCCCAAAATAATAGGCTATGGCCATGTCTCTTGTATAACCAAGGACCCTGCTCAGGGCTGTGGCAGAGGCAACAATGGAAGCGCCTGCGGCTAATTTCTTTTTATGAGTATCTTCAGGCATATCTCTTACGTGGTTTTTTTTTGTTCATAGACGCTTACTCAGACTCGGACCGTCACTTACAGGGTAAAAAATACCGCAAAAACACCCTCTCTGATGTATAAAAACTTGACAGAAGCTGATTTTACGAATAATATAACAAATTATCCTTATTTATCATACATCAAATACTGGGAGGAGATAAGAATTGGCCAACCATAAATCAGCGCTCAAGAGGCAGAGGCAGAGCGAAAAAAAACGTATCAGAAACGCTGCCGTTAGGTCTACGCTTAGAAAGGCCGTTAAGAACACACGTCATGCCATAGAAGAGAATAAGGCCAAAGAGGCCGGTACCTCTCTTGCCACAGCCACTCGCCTTCTTGACAGGGCCGTATCAAAGGGTATTATACACAGAAACAATGCCGCGAGAAAGATATCCCGCCTCACACGTCAGGCAAACGCCGTAACTAACGGATAATCCAATAAAAAGCTATGAGGGCACGGGCGCTCATAGCGCTTCGGGTACCGGGTAGAGATATATACTTGAAAGACCCGGCACTATGGGAGCGCATACCCTCAGAGCGACTCTTCGAGTACTTCCACTCCTTATAAAATCATACTCAGCACTCTATTTTTAAAAGCCCTACAGGGGGGCAGAGTGTGTATTATTACGCTATTTCTTGAATGAGGCCACAGAACTTACCTATAACGTAAAACCCCTGACAGGGGGCAACGATGCATCACGTTAGGATGAAGCATAAACAAGGCTATGGTGTAACCTGCTACCCAATAAAACTTACCGACGACGTAAAACCCCTGACAGGGGGCAACGATGCATCACGTTAGGATGAAGCAAAAACAAGAGCATGGGATAACCTGCTTGCCCAATAAAACTTACCAACGACGTAAAACCCCTGACAGGGGGCAACGATGCATCACGTTAGGATGAAGCAAAAACAAGAGCATGGGATATCCTGCTGCCCAATAAAACTTACCGACGACGTAAAACCCCTGATAAGGGGGAGCAGAGGCGTATTAGCATATTAGTCATGACTACGTCCTCGGGCAGTCCGCTGCCTTTGAGGCTCATGCTTGTCTCAAAGAGGAATTTTATGGTGTTTTTAAGCTCTGTTACGGTAAAAAGGCGTGAGCTGCTACGGTAACCGCTGATGTAGTAAGACGATACACCGGTTATGGCGGGAAGCTTATTGCCGGGGATACCGTCTCTCATGGCGGTCTTAATCTTAAGCAGTATACGCATTTGTCTTGCAATGGCCCCGATTATAACAAGAGAGGGCTCTGATGAGAGTTTCGCATAAACAGCAAAGGTCTTACTGAGGTTTTTCTCTCCAATAGCGTCTGTTAGTTTAAATATGGTCTCGGGTTTTACGTCAAGACCCGCCTCTGCCACATCCGCTGCCTCTATATGTTTTTTATCTCCCACAAAGAGGATGATTTTCTCAAGCTCCCCTTTTATTGCGGTAAGCGAGCCGCCTGTAAGCTCGATAAGGCTGGTCTGGGCCTCATGTGAGATGGTATGGCCCTCTTTTGCGGCCTCGTCAGCTAACCACTGAAGCGCGCCCGCCTCTTTTGGAGTTCTGAATACCTTTACCAGGCCATTCTTTCTGATAGCATTCAGGAACTTATCCTCCCGCTTGGGCAGCGTTGAGGCATTTGAGGCAAATACCAGAATAGACGTTGGAGAAGGGTCAAGGAGGTATGGCAATATGGCTTTTTTCTGATCCGCCTTAAGGGAAGAGGCTTTTTTTATGATAACAAGCCTCTTATCAGAAAAAGCTGGCATGGTCTTTACCGTCATGAGGGCATCTGTAAGGTCGAGAGTATCACTGTAGTAGACGTGATAGTTCATTGACTCAAAGCCCGGTGTAAGGACCGTGTCCTTTAGCTCATCAAGATAATCATCAATTAAACAGTTCTCAGAACCGTAGAGGTAGTAGATGGGTTTATTAAAAGTTTTTTTGCGTTCTGCGCTCATCGCGTTCCTGATCCCTCTTGAAAAAAAGGGCTAAAAGTCATCGAGCATCCTCTCTTTTATCTTACGGGCAAGGTCTTTTGAGAGTTTCTTAAAGACCTCTATCTCAACCTCTTCGGTTCGTGTAACATCAGTGGTATCCACCTGGAAGTCCTCGTAGTCCTTGATATTCCTGTCTTCCCAGAGCACGTGGCCGTCCTTTTTGTCCTTTAAGGTAAGGCTCATGACCACGGTAAGTCTGTACTCCTTGGTGACATCAGCCTTGCTGAATGATACGCCTTTTAGGCTGTAAGACCTTATCGCGGCCATCATCACAGAGTCCGCGTCTTTATTAACATCAACTGAGGTAACAAACTCGGTAACAAAGGCAGAGGTCATTATGCCCTCGATATCAGGCTTTGTCGTGGAGTTAAGAAAGACGGGTATTGTAATCTCCGTAACCCCCTCGGGCATGGTTCCTGATTTTCCCGGGATACTGTAACCGCATCCCGTGATGAGTAAAGAGAGAATAAACAGGTTAAGAAGTACAAGACCTCCAAGATACTTTGCGGCTCTTAAATATCTCACTTTATCACCATATTTAGTATTTTATCAGGCACATATATCACCTTTTTTATCTCCCTTCCCTCTATCCACTGAGTGAGGCGGCTGTCTTTTTTAACCATCTCCAGGACTTCTTCTTTTTTGGTACCAACGGCGATAACGGCTCTGGAGCGCACCTTGCCGTTTATCTGAATTACAAGGGTCACCTCTTGGCGCGCGATTGCGTCCCTGTCAAAGGTTAGCCAGGGTGTCTCATATATGGGCTGAGTTGCCCCAAGCCTTGACCAGAGCTCCTCTGTAATATGGGGGGCAAAGGGGCTGAGCAGGAGCACAACGGCCTCTGCGGCCTCTCTAAATACCGCAGGCCCTGCTCCGGAGTTCACAATACCCTCACCCTTTTGCAGCGTAGCATATATGGCGTTTACAAGCTCCATTACTGAGCTTATGGCCGTATTAAAGTGAAACCTGCGGCCAATGTCAACGGTAACCTTTTCTATGGTCCTGTGCGTGGCGCAGTGGAGGTCCTTAAGGGGGCCGGACTCAAGCGCACCGTGTTTTTCGCTGCTGTAAGGCTCGCTCGCAGAGAGGTTATCAATATTACCGGTGACAAGGCGCCAGACCCTGCCAAGAAACCTGTATGAGCCCTCTACGCCGTCTATGCTGAACTCAAGGTCGCGCTCGGGCGGGGCGGCAAATAACGAAAAAAGCCGTGTAGTATCAGCGCCGTAGCGGGCTATAATGCCGCTTGGGTCAACGGTGTTCTTCTTTGATTTTGACATTTTTTCAACAGCGCCTGTAACCACAGGGGCCGAACACTTAACGCATTTACCGCCATCACTCACCTCTTCAGGCAAGAGAAAACCATGCTCGGGGCACTTTTGCGTCTCCTTACAGACCATGCCCTGCGTAAGGAGGTTTTTAAAGGGCTCGTCCACATCGCAGAGCCCCATATCGCGAAGGGCCTTTGTAAAAAAGCGTGCGTACAGCAGATGCATTACCGCGTGCTCAATGCCTCCGATATACTGGTCCACAGGCATCCAGTACCCTGCGTCCTCTTTAGTAAAGGGTTTTTTCATCTCATGAGGAGATGTATAACGCAAAAAATACCACGACGAGTCCACAAAAGTATCCATGGTATCGGTCTCCCGCTTTGCCGGGCCGCCGCATGCGGGACACTCTGTATTTACAAAATCCTCTGCCTCCTCAAGTGGAGAGCCGCCCTTGCCTGTAAACATGACATTATCAGGGAGCAGCACTGGCAGGTCTTCGGCGGGCACGGGCACTGCGCCGCATTTATCGCAGTATATAACAGGTATGGGACAACCCCAGTAACGCTGCCTTGATACGCCCCAGTCGCGCAGCCGATAATTTAAACATGCCTCGCCTGCCCATTTTTCCTCGATGTAGTTTGTAATGGCTTTTTTGGCGTTATCAGTTGTAAGCCCGTCAAAGGGGCCGGAATTTGTAAGCGTGCCCTCGCCTGTATAAGCCTCTTCCATGGTCTTGGGGTCAAGTTCTACACCAGAGGGGGTGATGACAACGGTTATTGGAATATCGTACTTTTTAGCGAACTCAAAGTCCCGCTGGTCATGAGCGGGAACGGCCATTACTGCGCCTGTGCCGTACTCCATGAGGACAAAGTTGGCTACGTATACCGGGATCGTCTCGCCGGTAATGGGATTAAAACAGCGTATGCCCGTATCAATGCCTTTTTTCTCCATCTTATCAAGTCCGCCCGGCCCTGCCGATGCCTTTTCCTTCATTACCCCCTCGACAAAGGCACGCACCTCTGCAAGATGCGAGTCAGGCGTAAGGGTGCGCAGCAGAGGATGCTCAGGGGCAAGGCTCATGAAAGTTACGCCGTATATAGTATCGGGTCTTGTGGTAAAGACCTTAATGGATTTATCCGCCGTGTCCACCACATTAAAGTTGACCTCAACGCCTATGGATTTGCCTATCCAGTTGCGCTGCATGGTAAGCACCCGCTCGGGCCAGCCCGTGAGTTTATCGGTACCTGCAAGGAGTTCCTCGGCATAACTCGTAATCTTAAAAAACCACTGCTCAAGGTCTCGCTTTTCCACTGTGCAGGAGCACCGCCAGCAGAGGCATTCCTCCACCTGCTCGTTGGCTAAGACGGTAGCGCAGTGTGGACACCAGTTCACGGAAGAGCGTTTTTTGTAGGCAAGGCCCTTTTCAAGGAGTTTTATGAAAATCCACTGGTTCCACCTGTAATAATCCGGCTCGCAGGTGGCTATCTCACGGTTCCAGTCATACCCCAGGCCCAGCTGCTTCAACTGAGTACGCATGTAATCGATGTTCTCACGCGTCCATTTGGCAGGCGGCACGTTGCGCTCAATGGCTGCGTTTTCAGCGGGAAGGCCGAATGAATCCCAGCCCATGGGATGAATGACGTTCTTGCCGTTCATCTTGAGAAAGCGCGCAAGCACGTCACCGATGGAGTAGTTACGCACGTGCCCCATGTGAATCCTGCCCGATGGATAGGGAAACATCTCAAGCAGGTAGTATTTTGGGACAGTGGAGTCAACGTGTGCAGTAAAGGCCCCCTGGTCTTCCCAAATCTTCTGCCAGCGGGTCTCTATATTTTTATGGTCGTAACGGTCGTCCATTAAAGTCTCCGGAATTTCTGATATATTTTTAACATGGCCTTTTGCAGTCCTTTGCCCGCAAGGTAGCTTTAAGCATAAGAAGGGACCACAGAGGGAACGAAAGTCTACGTGGGCCATAACTTTTGTAACATAACACAGCGGGTGGTTTCAATCAATATGGAGGAATGTAGTTTCGTAGGGCGGGCAATGCCCGCCGACTGTTTAGTTTTTTTTAAATCAGTTTTGGTGGGCCGTGCCCACCCTTGGACTAAAGATCACTCAAAACCTCGTCCTTCGCCGGCTTCTTCATAGGTGACGCCGTCACGGATGTGATAGATTCGTTTGAAGGTGGGAATTATCTTTTCGTCATGGGTGACAACGATTATGGCGGTCTCGAATTTACGGGCCATATCGTTTAAAATCCTGATTACCGCCAGAGCGCGTTCGCTGTCAAGGGGCGCGGTAGGTTCATCGGCAAGGATTACCGGCGGGCGGTTCACAAGACCCCTGGCAATGGCCACCCTTTGCTGTTCACCTCCTGAGAGCTGCGAGGGCATGGCCCTGGCGCGGTGCTGCACATCAAGGGGATGAAAAAGCTCCATAGCCCGCTTGCGTGAGTGGGCGTTGGGTTTGCCTGCAAGCATGGGCAGCAGGGCAACGTTGTCAGTAACATCGAGGAATGGGATAAGGTAAGGCGCCTGAAAGATAAAACCTATTTTATCTCGGCGCAGGGCGCGTAGATCTCTCACCTTCCAGCCGTCATCGTAAATCACCTCATCACCAAGAATCATGCGCCCGGCAGTGGGCTCGATGACCGCGCCAAGGCATTTGAGCAACGTGGTCTTGCCAGACCCTGACGGCCCGATGAGCCCCACCACCTCACCTGGCGCTACCTGCATATCCACCTTTTTCAGGGCCTCTACAGCGGTATCTCCGCTGCCGTAACGTTTCCGCACCCCTTGTATTCGAATACCATTGCCTGCCATTTTAGCCTCCTATGGCCTCTGCCGGGTCAACCTTCAACGCGGCGCGGATGGCGATGAGGCTTGATAAGAGACAGATGGCAACTACTACGAAGAAGCCGCGTACTGAATCAAGGGGCTCAAGGAGCACGTATTTGGGAAAGATCGGTGCCATGAAGAGGGTCGCCGTTATCTTACCAACAACAAAGCCGATAATACCCAGCGCCACTGCCTGCTGCATAATCATGGAGGCAATGGTGCGGTTGCGGGTGCCTATTAACTTGAGTACAGCGATCTCGCGTATCTTACCCAGCGTCAGCGTATATATAATAAACGCCACAATGGCCGCGCTCACAATGGAGAGGATTGCCAGAAACATGCCTATCTGTTTTGCCGAGGTGGCTATGAGCTTGCCAACGAGTATCTCCTCCATCTGGCCGCGTGTGTAAACCGTCAAGTGTTTCCAACGGCGGATTGACCCGGCAACATCCTCTGCGCTATAGCCAGACTTCATCTGCACGAGAACAGCGTTGACAAAGGGGTTGGTACTTTGTGAAGCAATGACCGCCTCAAGTAAACCCGGGGCTCCGGGAGGGTTGAACATGGAATTTGAGGCGGTGCGCCGCCGCTGCTGCCGTATTGCCTCGTTGTCCTTTAGAAACTGGGCTTCCTGAGCGTCCTTTAGCGGGATGAAGACCATGGGGTCGCCGCCTGAAGAGACCATCCTGCGGGTCAGGCCCACAACAGTGTAGTGATTTCTACGGATCTGGAGAGAGTCGCCAAGCTTAAACCCTGCTGCTATATCTGCCACGGCCTCGTAGTGGCCGCGGGTAATCTGGCGGCCTGCGACAAGATAAGGCGGCCAGCCCGGTGTGCCGGGCCTTCCCGCCGTAATACCCGTGACCATGGCCCGCACGTCACGCTGCCCTTCTCGAACCTGCATGGTAAGGTAAGTGACATTTGCCACCCGCGCTACTCCCGGCATGGAGCGTATGCCGCGCCAGGTATCCTCGTATACACTGGATGGCTCAGCATAGGGGCCGAGTGTGTCTTTTTGAACCACCCATAAATCCGCGCCGCTGTTATCAAGCAGTACTTTGGCGTCATCTATCATGCCGCGGTAAATGCCTGCCATGGAGAGTGTTACGCCGATAAGGAGCCCAAGGCCCAGACCGGTAAAAACGAACTTTCCCCAGGCGTGCATTATATCCCGTCCGGCAAGGCTTATCACTGCTTTACTCCCGGCATATGTTCAACAACCTTAATGCGGCTGCCGGCGTTCAGGGCCTTTGCGCTGTATACAACTACCTTATCACCTGCGCTCAGCCCCTTACGAACCTGTACAAAACCATCCAGATCGCCAAAACCAAGAGTGACAGGCGTAAAGTGAGGTTTGCCATTTATTATCTCCCACACCCCCAATTGGCCGTCAATGCGCCGAATGGCTGCATTGGAGATAACCGGTGCAGGAGAAAGAGGTGGTAACGCAACAGTGACCTCCACCAACTCACCGATTGCTGGCAGGGGCTTGGGTAATTTATCAAAAACAACCTTGGCCAGTATTTCCTCTGTTACCGCGTCAGCCAATGGCTCCACCCGCAGCACACGGCCAGAGATTGACTCAACCGCATGAGAGCGCAATACAATACGTGCCAACAGATTAGCCGCAAGCCCGCGCGCATTAATTTGATCAAAACGCACATTTAGCCACAGACTCTCAGGGTCAATCATCTCCACAACGGTCCGGCCTCCCACAATCGTGGTTCCAGGGTCTGCCTCACGCGCAACCACCAGACCGTTTACCGGAGAAATAAGCTGCAGATTGCTGTGCTGCGCAACTATGGCCTTGCGGTCGGCACGGAGACGGAGTATTTCTTCACGGGCGGCCTTGAGGCTTGCACCGGCAACCTGCAGCTCCTGACGTCTGGTAGAGACAGCCTCCTCTGTGGTTGAGCCTGATTCCAGCAATTGCTCGTATCGCCGCGCTTGTGTCTGCGCATAGTCCCTGCGCGCCGCGGCCTCGGCTAACTGCGCTTTTGCCCCTTTGAGCGCAGCGTCGCGCCCACGGATACGTTCGTCAAGGTCAACAGGGTCCATGGTGCCAAGGACCTCTCCTGCTTTAACCATATCTCCTACATGGACATTCAGAGTCTTAACACGTCCGGCAACTGTTGGACCAATCTTGTAGGTATATCGCGCCTCCACAGAACCAATACCGAATAACGAGGGTGAGATGGATTTTACTTCTACAGTTGCCAACCGCACAGGCACCGGCGCAAGGGGCCCGGAGCGCAGGGCTACATATATAAATAGCGCCAGCAAAGGGATGAGTACCGCCAAGACGACCAGTGTACTCCTCTGTACATGCAGACCTCTCATGATACTCTCCTGCTGATGCCTTGTTGATAAATCGCATATACTCTCGGCGCATCAAGGCGTATACGGTTAATATCACCGGATAGGAGTGACTGCATTACCAACCCCTGTATGGTACCAATGAAAAGTATGACGGCAGCATCCGTATCAAGGACGGCATCAAGCTCTCCGCAGGCCTTTCCTTCCTCTATTTGCTGAGCCAAACGCTCTCCGTAACAACGTATAAGTGTCTGTACTATGCGTTTGGGCGCTGTTTGTTCGGCACGCTGCAGCTCGCCAAACAAGATACGGGGAACACCGGGATGCTTTACAACGAATTTCACATGGGCCATGAACATAGCCTCAAGGGCAGCAAGGTGAGACGGCGCCTGCTCTGCGGCCTTATCTATACGCGAGAGCAGACGTCTTGTTACCCATTCCATTACGGCCTGTAATATGGCGTCTTTATTATGAAAATGCCTGAAAAGCGCGCCCTGGGTCAGCCCCATGCGTTTGGCTATGGCTGATGTGGTGATATTGCTGGGATTCTGCTCTGCAGCCAACTCAACAACAGACTCCACAGTGGCCGCACGGCGCTCTGCCGCAGGAAGATGTTTAACATGTGTGTGCATAATACCTCCACGCTTAAAGTAAGTAATCAATTACTTACTTTAAGTGCTAAAGGTATCTTTGTCAAGGTATTAACTCGGGCTTAAGCCAATCTCACATCTTTGCCACTCTTAAACAAATGCAACAAATGCGTTTTTTATAGCTTTCAAGAGGTCTATATATGAACAACAAAGGGGCTATCCATATGGATAGCCCCTTTGTTGTTCATGCGTGCCACGCCATTCTCTCCATTAAATTCCTCTAAGTGGAGGATTGTAAGACGCGATAATGTAATGAGTTTAAAAAATATCAGGTAACCCACTCCATTATCGCAGCGCCTCCGGAGCCGCGACTTCGCGCAGGGTTCCGTCATTTACATCGTAAAGGTACCCTGAGACGATCAACTCTTTTGGCACCAGTGAAGAACTACGCAACCGCTCGATGTCCCTGCAAATAGCCTTGTCGTGCTCCGCGTTTGAGAGCGCCGCTAATTCGGCCTTTTCAAGACCCAGATTCTCACTCAGGGCCTGCTGAAGCTCAGTCTCGCCCAACCTCTCAAAGCCGCAGTTGGTGTGTTGAATAATGGCCAGCTCAAAACCACGGAACTCGTCTCCGGCTATTTTACGGACCATGGTCCAGATAATACCGAGCTCCAGCTCCACCTCTCTTGTCACACGCGCTCCAAAGTTACGCATTACATAGGCATCGCCAAGGTTCAACCCCAAAAAATGGGCCGGGTCTACTCTTGCGTCCGCGCAGGTAAGGATAATACTTGAAAAACGCGGCAGTGTGGCAAAACCGCCTTCATATTGGGCCGCAAATTGGGTATTTCGCTCAAGGAGGACTTCTAAATCAGACATGTTTTTCGTCCTTCATTCCTTTCTTAATCAAAATAAAAAGAGGGGTTTATCTCTCAATAGACCCGATATTTTGTTGATTATACAATCCACAGACGAATGAACGCAAGGGCTAAAGTAGTTGGCGAATCAAAACTTCGCCCCTCCCCTCTTACTTAACCCACGTCTATCTTCCTCACCCCGCTTGGGCGCCAGGCAGGTGAGATTACGCCCGGGGTACGCTCAGGCTCAAGAAGGGCGCTCCACGTAAGGGCCGAGTGTCCGAAACGGCCGTTTATCTCATCCATAGCCGCAAGGAGCTTCTCCCGTTGTTTATCCTCTGTAAAAAGAGGCAACTGCCGCGTGCCCTCCACTATGCCCGTAAGGCTCACGCCAATTAGCCGCAGAGGGGCGCGGAGCCTCATGGTCGAGAGCGTCCTCTTTGCCGCCCGGTACAGGGTATGCGTATCATTGGTCGCGCGGCTCAGGCGTCTCTGCCGTGTAAAGGTAAAAAAATCCGGATATCTCAGCGTCAGGCAGACCGTGCGCCCCTGCAGGCCGTGCCGCCTTGCCCTTGCGCAGACCATCTCAGATAGTTTCAGCAGATACATCTTTATCTTCTCCCTCTCCCATACATCCTCGGGCAGGGTCATGGAGTGGCCAATACTCTTTACGCGATCCTCAAAGCCCGCGGGCCGCACCGGGTCTTTGTACTCACCGCGGCCCATGGCACCGAGCCTCTCTCCGATAATACCAAAATTTTTTCTAAGTATGCCTGCATTGGCACGGCCCAATTCTCCACAGGTCTTTATACCCATAAGGCCGAGGCGCGATGTGATATTGGGGCCAATACCCCAGAGCGTACCTACGGGCATGTCCTGCAGGTGCGCCTTTATATCACATGGACGGAGAATGCTCAGCCCATCGGGCTTATCCATGGCTGAGGCGAGCTTTGCCATAAGCTTATTGGGGGCAATGCCTACGGAGCAGATTAGGCCGGTCTCTTCCTTGATGCGCTTTTTAAGGGCACGGCCTATATCCAGAGGGGAGCCGAAGAGGCCCCTTAGCCCGGAGATATCAATAAAGGCCTCGTCAATGGAGTAGACCTCCACAAGGGGCGAAAAACCTTTTATTATCTCCATTATCCTCGTGGAAACGTCCATGTATTTTGCGTTATTACCAGAGACAAAGATAAGGGATGGGCACTGCTTTTTGGCCTCAAAACGGTTCATGCCCGTACGCACGCCAAGGGCGCGGGCCTCGTATGATGAGGTTGTTACCACCGTCCGCTTGGCGGCTCCGGTAACAGCGATGGGAAGGCCCCGAAGCGCGGGGTTTACGCGCTGTTCTACAGAGGCGAAAAAGGCGTCCATATCAAGGTGCATTACAGAAGCGCCGTCACTCATGAAGTGCCACCCCCTCAAGGGTCCACCTCAGAGTGGCCTTGTTGTAGGATAACTCATAGAGCGTGGTACCGTCATAGGCAGAAAAATGCAGTATGGAGGCGGCCCCTGACATAGTTGTCCACGAGAAGGTTATCTCCTGCACCTTGTAGACGGCTCCCTTCCAGCGAAAGCGCAGGGGGCGCATGGAACCATCAAAAAAGGCTATTACCTCAATGGGTTCTCTTATTATGGTGGTCTCGCCTAAGGTCATTTTTTTATTTGGAGGGCAGTCCGCTGTGCCCTCATATGCCTCCAGGCAGTTTAATAAACTAATATCTCGATTTACCCGTTGGTTTTCTTTTTTACATTTTCTTTTTTTTATTAAACTCAATAAGACCGCTGTACCCTCATATGCATCCAGGCAGTTTAATGAACTAATATCTCGGCGCACCCGTTGGCTTTCTTTGTCTGACTTTCTTTTTTCCAAAAGAAAGTCAGAGGACTTTTTTAATTATAAAGATAACCTTACCGATGATGCTGAATGACTCCGCATCTCGTGATTTTATGATAATAGGTCTCATGGAGGAGTTCTCGGGTTTAAGGGTTACGGACTCGGCGTCTCTGAAAAAGCGTTTAACCGTGGCCTCGCCATCAATCATAGCAACAACAATATCACCGGAGTCGGCGGAGGGGCCGGGCCTTACAATAAGGTGATCGCCCTCCTCCATGCCAGCCCCTATCATGCTCTTACCCTCTACGCGAAGGATAAAGGTATCGCGACAATTAAAAAACCCCTCGTCAAGGGTAATGTGCCCCACAATATCCTCTACGGCAAGCGCGGGAGGCCCTGCCCTGACAGCCCCGGCTATGGGGATTGGGATGCCCCCTTCTGCGCCGCTCCCCACAGGTGAACCATTAATTACCTCAATGCCCCTTGCACGCCCCGGCGCTCTTCGGATAAAACCCTTTTTTTCAAGTGCCTCAAGGTGTTTTCTCGCATTATTTGGCCCTTTTATGGCAAAATGGACGCATATCTCACGTAAAGACGGCGGATAGCCATTACTCACGAGAGACCCCTTGATAAAATCAAGTATCTCTCTTTGCCGAGCTGTGAGTTTTGCCTTACCCATAAAACCCCCTCATAAAATATAGGATAACATTTGTTACCCTAAACATGGTACTCCATTAGAAAGAGGCTGTCAAGGAATGAGGGAGGTTTGGTGATTCCCATACAGGAGAAGGCATGTTGCAGGTTGTATCTTTCTTTAGAAAGTTTACAAACTCCCCTGCCCGGCCTTGATTTTGCCCGTATCGCAGCAAAAAACCGGTTAATTCAGCGAATAAATAATACCTTCATGAGCGAGACAGTGCTACGTTGGTACGAGCTCTTGCCCGAGTTGCGGATTATGCCGAAAAGTTGTATATTGTGCCCATAAACATGTATCAGGGCGGTTGATTCTGTCCACACTACACTCAAAACAAAGGCATGATGGCGGCGAGTAGCTCTGTAAACTCTCCTGATCCGGTAACAGGAAGGCGTTAGATAAATCTTTCATCTGAAGATACTGAGATAAAAAAAGCAACGGAGATTACGGCACAAGTTCTCAAGCACACAAAAAAAGCAGGGCTGAAGGCTGACGATGAAACTCCTGAGTGTATGAGGGTGAAGGCTGTTTTTAATCGGCTGCTAAAGATCGTACACCGCCGCAGCGGTACCGGCCCATGAAATGGCCCATGTGAGTGCGCGCCATGTAAGCGAGGGGCAGGGTAAGATGCTGCTCATGGCGCTGCCGGATAAGAGCACGCCCAATTACACTTCTCAGACCAGCTTCACCACCTTGCAGGAGGATGAGGAAAATCGCATATGAAAAAATTATTAATCTTCTTCGCCGCAGGCTGCCTCGGGGCCCTGGCTAACAGCATCACGGTATGGCTCTTTGGAGAGCTCGGTTTTACAGCGTTATTTGGTGTCTCAATCACCCCGGCCCTGTCACCGGGTTGGCTTTACCCTCGAATTGTATGGGGAGGTATCTGGGGGCTCTTTTTTTTGCTACCCATACTGCGCTCAAAGTTACTGCTAAAAGGCACAGTGCTTAGCCTGCTTCCAACGGCGGTTCAGCTATTTGTCGTTTTTCCCTTAAAGGCGCATAAAGGTATCGCGGGCCTTGAACTGGGGCTCTATGCTCCGTTGTTTGTATTATTTTTCAACTGGGTCTGGGGGGTTATCACGGCGGTTACAATAAAGATTGGCAGGTAACTTTATATATTTTTCAAACCTCAGATAATCCCAGGTGAGGTACGGAAAGATTCAATTGAGTATTTCCAGGGTGTGTCTATTATTAATGGGAATTATGAGTTGGTGGGCCGTGGCCGGCATGGAGCCCCTCTCAGGTACAAACAATTAAGAAAACTCTGATTTATTCTCTTTTTGTCCCATGGTATAATTTTTCTATCACGCCATAGGAGGATAATTAAATGCGTCAGAAGACATTAGCCGAAGGCACCTTCGAACGTTATCGCAAGCCTACTCGCCGGGAGCGTTTTCTTT
>JAJRZX010000086.1 GCA_024275045.1 Deltaproteobacteria bacterium | reverse complement strand
TGCTTCTCACCTTACGGTAAAGCTTGAAGAAAAGCAGGCCCTACTTGATCTGCAGAACCCCACCATGAGGCTCGAGCGTCTATACAGCATCATGGAGAGCGAGATAGAGGTCCTGCAGGTAGAGCAGAAGATACGCCACAGTGTGAAACGCCAGATGGAGAAGACCCAGAAGGAGTACTATCTCAGCGAGCAGATGAAGGCCATACAGAAAGAACTTGGCGATAAGGACGAGCTCAAGAGCGAGATGCAGGAGTTCGAGGAGGGGCTTAAGAAGAAAAAACTCTCCAAAGAGGCCGCAAAGAAGGTCAAGCAGGAGATAAAGAAATTAAAGCTCATGAACCCCATGTCCGCCGAGGCCACGGTCTCGCGTAATTATATTGACTGGATGCTGGCCCTGCCATGGGGTGAGATTAAAGAAGAGAAAAAAGACCTTGCCGAGGCCGAGGCCATACTTGATGAGGACCACTACGGGCTTAAGCAGGTTAAGGAGAGGATACTCGAGTACCTGGCGGTGCGCGGCCTTGTGAAAAAGATGAAAGGCCCCATTCTCTGCCTTGTAGGCCCACCCGGAGTTGGCAAGACAAGCCTTGCCAAGTCCATAGCGCGGGCTACGGGCAGACCCTTTGTGCGCTTATCCCTTGGCGGCGTAAAGGACGAGGCTGAGATACGCGGGCACAGGCGTACCTATATAGGTTCCATGCCCGGTAAGCTTATCCAGTCTCTTAAAAAGGCCACATCCAATAACCCCGTCTTCCTCCTTGACGAGGTTGATAAGATGAGTAACGATTTTAGAGGCGACCCGGCAAGCGCCCTCCTTGAGGTCCTTGACCCGGAGCAGAACCATGCCTTTAACGACCATTATCTTGACTGCGATTATGATCTCTCGGAGATAATGTTCATCACAACGGCCAACTCCATGCAGGGCATACCTTACCCGCTGCTTGACAGGATGGAGATTATAAGGATACCCGGCTACACGGAGCTTGAGAAACTTCACATAGCCGAAAAATTCCTCATAAAGAAACAGCTCAAGGCCCACGGTCTTGCCGCTAAAAATGTTGAGCTTAATAAAAACGCCCTCTTTACCATCATCAGGCGATATACCAAAGAGGCGGGCGTGAGAAACCTTGAGAGAAAGATCGCGGCCATATGCAGAAAATCAGCTCGTATCATCCTTGAGAAGGGTAAAGACACGGAGGTGCGCATAGGGTCCCGCAGGCTCGCCAAATTCCTCGGGGTGCCGCAGTACAGATACGGCACCATAGGAGAGAAGGACGAGATAGGCGTTGCCACGGGGCTTGCCTGGACAGAGGTGGGCGGAGAGCTCCTTGCCATAGAGGTGGCCATTGTGCCGGGTAAGGGCAAACTGATTATAACGGGTAAGCTGGGAGACGTGATGCAGGAGTCTGCCCAGGCCGCTATGACTTATATAAGAAGCAGAGCAGGTGAGCTTGGCCTTGATATGGATTTTTATCAGAAACTTGATATCCATATCCATGTGCCTGAGGGCGCTATACCAAAAGACGGCCCCTCTGCCGGTATTACCATGGCAACGGCTATTGCCTCGGCACTCTTGAAGATACCTGTGCGTAAGGGTGTAGCCATGACTGGTGAGATAACGCTTCGCGGCAAGGTTCTGCCAATAGGCGGGCTTAAGGAAAAACTTCTTGCCGCCCACAGAGCCGGGCTTGAGACAGTGCTTATCCCTGCTGATAACGAGAAAGATCTTAAGGATATACCGGCGCAGATACTTAAAAAGATAACACCTGTGCTTGTAGACCATATGGATAAGGTGCTCATCGCGGCCCTGAAGGTAAACAAGAGGGAAGAGATCTTCCAGGGTGCCGCGGATATTGCCGAGAAGCTCGCCGAGAAAAGCACGCTTGATACAAACGGCGATACAATCAGGCATTAGAGCTCCAAAGGCTTGACAATCCCTTTAAAACTTGTTAAATAATAGAGCTGTTTAGCACACAGCCCTCTCTGAATAGGGCTTGACCCTCTGATGAGTTTTTTGCAGCAGGGAGTGGCGGCAGTGTACCGCAAGGCTTATTCAGGCCGTAGTGCCTTTATGGGGTGTAGTTCCTGTTTTTAAGGTTTGTTCAGGTACCGGGGTGCCGGGGTAGCGGGGTGCTTGTTTTATCCTGATAACCTGTTTTTTTAGTGAAGTCTCGGGTAGTATCAGGGGCGGGTAGCTCAGTTGGTAGAGCGCAGCCCTTACAAGGCTGATGTCACAGGTTCGAGCCCTGTTCCGCCCACCATTTTTTTGATGATATTTTTTACCCGGTAATTACTTGATTTACCTTGGTTTTAATGTGTCCTGAGGTGCCATGGCGCCTGCGGCCGTGTTTATCGGCCGAGGGTTCTTACGGCAGAGACGTGTGTGGGGCAGGGATAATCCTGCTTTTTGCATCATGGTCTTATCTTCAGACACAGACAGATGCGGGGCCGTAGTTAAGTTGGTTATAACGCTGGCCTGTCAAGCCAGAGGGCGCGGGTTCGAGTCCCGTCGGCCCCGCCATTTTTATGTAAAGGGGCTGCCTCAGGGCAGCCCCTTTTGCTTTGCACGCTCTTGCTCCACGGAGCTCTTTACAGCCCTATTAGACCTTGACAAGAATTAAAGCAACTGGGATAATATCCGCTGTATATCTGTTTAAAAACTAAATATTTTTTAGTGCCAGTACTCCCCTCGGGATTATCTTAATCCAAACTCAAAAACATACTCATCCGGATCGCAGATGAGACCACTGCTCATATGATAAACCTCTTTCATGTATCAAAAGCCTTTGGCAATGATTCGCTGGCCCTTAAGGATATTACCCTTAAGATAAAAAAAGGCGAGTTTCTCTTTGTCACAGGCCCCAGCGGCGCTGGTAAATCCACTCTCTTAAAGGTAATGTTCGGTGCGGAAAACCCCACTGACGGCCAGATAATAATCGACGGCAGAAATTACTCAAGAATCCCACGTCAGGAGATACCTCACCTTAGAAGGAGTATGGGCTTTGTTTTTCAGGACTTTAAGCTGCTGCCAGCAAAGACGGTCTTTGATAACGTGGCCATCTCTCTCGTTGTCATGGGTGTTGGCAAGAGAGAGATAAAAAACAGGGTCTTAAGGATACTGAGTTACCTGAAGCTGCAGCACAGGATAAACTTCAAACCCCTCTCGCTCTCCGGAGGCGAACAGCAGCGCGTGGCCATCGCAAGGGCCCTTGTTAAGGAACCCACTATAATTCTTGCCGATGAGCCCACGGGCAACCTTGACCGTAAGCTCTCCCTTGAGACCATAGAGCTCTTCAGGGATGTAAATAACAGGGGTACTACTGTAGTGATAGCAAGCCATGATATGGAAATTGTTAGAAAATTCGGGAGCAGGGTAATAAGACTGGACTCAGGCAGGTTAGTCTCATGAGTATGAGTGCCAAGAGCCTTCGTTTTTTTCTCTCTGACGCCATTGCCGCCATCAGGGGCAACCTGGCCACAAGTATCCTTACCGCCCTTACCCTTGCCTTCTCACTTGCCATATGCACCTTTTTTTTTATAGTCTTCATCAACATGGGCACCCTCTTTGGTACCTGGGGTGATAACACCTATGCCGTAGCCTATATAAAAGACTCTGCCCATGCCCGTGATATAAAGGGACTGCAAAAGCAGCTCATGCGTATTAAGGGCGTTAAGGGGGTCTCTTACGTATCAAAGGCAGAGGCCATGGCAGAGCTTAAAAAGGGGCTAAAGGGACACTCAGGCATACTTGAGGGCATGGACAAGGGCATTCTCCCCGCCTCTTTTGAGATAAGGCTTAGAGGCGAGACCATGGACCCTGAACAGATACTCAAGGTAGTAAAACGAATAAAGTCACTGCCATGGGTTGATGAGATGCAGTATAGTCAGGAGTGGGCACGGAAGTTTTACGGCATCTTCAAGTTCTTTGAGTTAACGGCCGTTGTTATAGGGGCCGTGCTTGGCGCGGCGGCGGTATTTGTTATAACCAATACCATCAGGCTCACTGTATACGCGAGACGTGAGGAGATAGAGGTTCTGAGGCTTGTGGGTGCCTCTGATACGTTCATAAGCCTGCCCTTTCTTATAGAGGGGCTTATTGAGGGCGCGGTTGGCGGCGTCTTTGCATCGGTTCTGGTCTTTGCCGTAATACTGCTTCTGCGTTACAATGTCCCGGATTACCTTGCTTTTGTACTTGATATGCCTCTCTCCGTACCTGTTATCTTCGCCCTTACCACAGTGCTTGGTACGCTCATAGGGGCTCTTGGAAGCATTATCTCCACGGGAAGGTTCTTAAAGGCATGAGAGGCGCCGGGGTGAAAAAAGTTTTTGCGCTGCTTATAGCGGCCCTTTTTATCTATACCATACTGCCTGCTTATGCGGCGCAAGCGGCAAAAGACAGCAAAAAACTTGCGGATGTAAAGAAACAGCTTGGTAAAGAACGCCATAAGGTAAGGAAGATACTTAGAAAAGAGAGCTCCATTCTCTTTACCATTAATGACCTGAATAAGAAAATCATAAAGACAGGTAAGGAGTTTGCAAGGTTAAAGAGATCAAAGAAAAAGCTTCAGGTAAAGATAAAGGCCGCTGATAAGCGGCTAAGGTCTCTTGAGAGAGAGACTGAGGCCATGCGCGCTGCCATTGCAGAGAGGCTTCGGGCCATGTACAAGATGCGTAGCGGCGAGATACTTACGATGGCCTTCTCGCCCGGTGTGGGCGACCCCATTGATATCGCACGGCGCCATAAGTACATGACCGTTATTACGGATTATGACAGCGCCATGCTTGCCGGGTTCGAGGCAAAGCAAAAGTCTGCATCAGAGGAGAAAAAAAGGCTGCTTGCGCTCAAAGCAGGCCTTGATAAGGCCACGAAGCGGATTATCTCCAAAAAGGCTGAGCAAAAGTCTCTAAAGAGTGATAAGGTTATACTTCTTGCCAGGGTGAGGAAGGAAAAAGACAGGGGGCTCAAGGTATTAAAGGAGCTTGAGGAGGCGGCAAGAGAGCTCTCGGGGCTTATATCCAGGCTTGATAAGGACACGGGTCGCAGCTACAGCGGTTTTGGGGCCATGAAGGGAAGGCTTATGATGCCTGTCTCCGGTCATATCAGGTCCCGTTACGGCAAGGTGAGGCACCCGAAATTCAAGACAATTACCTTTAATAAGGGTATAATAATCAGCGCTCCCCTTGGCAAGTCCGTAAAGAGCGTTTATGACGGGCAGGTTATCTACACGGGGTGGTTGAAGGGGTACGGCCAACTTGTTATACTTGACCATGGAGGCGGGTTTTACACCCTCTTTGCGTACCTTGATAAGGTACTGAAAAACCGCGGTGATATGGTGGCAAAGGGCGAGGTCGTAGCCCTTGTTGGAGAGACCGGGCCGTACAGCGAGTCGGGGTTGTACTTTGAGATACGTAAAAAAGGGGTGCCGCAGGACCCTGTGAAGTGGCTGGCCTCAAGGTAATTAATAAAGTTAATGTTTGAGATTTTAAAAAGGCGTTAAGCCAATCAAATGGAGGAGTAGGATATGAAGAGGATTTACAGGTCCAGGGGGATCATAGCCGGAATTGTAGCGGTGGTGTTGGTGCTTGGTATCTCCACTATAACTTTTTCTGCAAAGTCAGTCTCCGTCCCTGCCGATACTTATGAGGGCCTGAAGATTTTTTCTGATGTTCTTGCTCTTGTGCAGCGTGATTACACGGAAGAAAAAGAGACAAAGGAGCTTATCTATAACGCTATTAAGGGCATGCTGAGCAGGCTTGACCCACACTCAAGTTTTATGAACCCCGAAGAGTACAAGGAGATGAAGATAGATACAAGAGGGGTATTCGGCGGAGTGGGTATTCAGATTGGCATTAAAAACAAGGTGCTCACGGTTATAGCCCCTATTGAAGATACCCCGGCGTGGAAGGCCGGTATTAAGGCAAATGATAAGATAGTAAAGATAGAAAAGACCTCTACGCGTGATATGAGCCTTGATGACGCCGTGAGGCTCATGCGTGGGCCAAAGGGTGAGGAGGTTACCATATACATAATGAGAGAGGGTTTTGATAAACCCAAGGCCTTTACCATTAAACGTGACATCATCAAGGTAAAGAGCGTTAAGTACAAGAAAAAGGAAGATAATATCGGTTATATACGTATCGCGCAGTTTCAGAAAAACACCTCAAGCGATCTGCGTAAAGCCCTTGCAAAGTTAAAACCCAAGAAAGGCGAGCTCCGCGGGCTTATACTGGATCTTAGAAACAACCCCGGGGGCCTCTTGCAGGAAGCCGTGGGCGTATCCAACTTTTTCCTTAAATCCGGGCTTATAGTCTACACAAAGGGCCGCGGCGGTGAGCAGAACATGGTCTTCAAGGCAGAGGCAAAGGGCACTCAGCCGGATTACCCCATTATAATCCTTGTTAACGGCGGCAGCGCCAGCGCCTCAGAGATAGTCGCCGGAGCGCTGCAGGACCACAAGAGGGCTGTTATCCTTGGTGAGAGCACCTTTGGCAAGGGCTCTGTGCAGACCATTGTGCCTCTTGCCGATGGCTCTGCCCTCAGGCTTACTACTGCCAAGTACTACACCCCCTCGGGCCGTTCTATTCAGGCCAAGGGTATTGAGCCGGATATTGTCGTAGGCGCCGGCGGCAAGAGAAAACACATTAAAGAAAAAGACCTCACCCGCCACCTCGCTGCAGAAAAAAGCAGCACCGGTAAAAAAGAGGTTAAGAAGATACACATAGTTGAGAACAAGGTCACTCAGGCCAAGGGTGAGGACATCCAGCTTGAGAGGGCCATGGAGTACCTTAAGAGCTGGTATATATTCAAAGGTCTTAAAGGCGCCAGCCTGGATCACAAAAGGGCCGGTTAGTATCGCGGCTCCTTTGGCGCCGCGTCCATGAGGTGTCTCAGCAGCCGGTAAAACTCAGGAAGGGTTGCGCCTGTGGGAAAAAAAGGAAAAAAAAGGGGACGCAAAAAAGGCGCCCCCTTTAACTGGGGGCTTATACTTATAGGTTTTGCCATTGGTTTTGCCGCTGCCTTTGTTGTATTTAAATACGGGATTAACAGACCTGTGCCTGAAGACATGACCGCCTCTGTTAAAGAGGCGGAGGCGCCTCGGAAAGTCCCTCTGCCCGGCACTGAGGCGACCGGACCTGTAATAAAGGTTGCTATACTAATAGATGACCTTGGCGGCAGTCTTGTCCGCCTTAATGAGATACTTGACCTTGATTCTCCTATTACCATATCAGTCCTGCCCCATCTGAAGCACTCGCGGGAGGTCTCACGCATCGCTGCCATGAGTGGGCGTAATGTGCTCCTGCACCTGCCCATGGAACCAAAAAACAGCATTGTGAATCATGCGGGACAAGGCGTGCTGCTTACCGCCATGAGCGGTGATGCCATTATGAAGACAGTAGCCGAGGACTTAAAGTCCGTGCCCGATGCCATTGGGGTGAATAATCACATGGGCTCAAAGTTTACCGAGGATGAGGCCGGCATGAGCTCTGTATTTACCGTGCTTAAAGAGAGGGGCCTCTTTTTTGTGGACAGCCGCACCACCTCAGCCTCTGCGGGGCGCAGACTTGCCGCTGCCAGTGGTATTCTTCATGGCCAGAGAGACGTCTTTCTTGATAATGAGAGGGATGTAAATTACATAGACGGGCAGATACAGAAACTCATTGATATTGCGCGCAAAAGGGGCTCGGCCATAGCCATAGGCCACCCGTACCCCGAGACGCTGGCGGCCCTGCGGGAGATGATACCCCTTATGCGGGATGAGGCGATTGTGGTTGTACCGGTGACGGATCTGCTGAGATAAAAAAAGTGCTTGACAGTTCAATATATCCCTGTTAAAGTAAAGTAATTTTTTTAACGGGGTACCTTTTTGCGACTTTAATTTTGAAAGACTTTATAAAGACTATGGATGATTCATTGAATCCTATGGTCTTTTTTTGTTTGCGCGAAGAGGGCCGCTACAAAGCAAATGGCCATGATAAGAATCTGGCCGGCACAAGGAGGAGAGTAAAATGGCACAAGGGAAAGTGAAGTGGTTTAACGAGACCAAGGGCTTTGGCTTTATTCAGCAGGAGTCCGGTGAAGATGTTTTTGTCCATTATTCAGAGATTCAGGGCGAAGGCTTCAAGACCCTTAATGAAGGCGATGATGTGGAGTTCGAGGTAACAGATGGTCCCAAGGGGCCTCAGGCCTCAAACGTAAGCAGGGTTTAGAGCCGCACCCTTACATTACCTTAACGAGAGACCCCTCTTTGCTTTTCGGGAAGAGGGGTCTTTTTTTATCTTTTTTCGCCTCCCGCCAAAGTGGGGGGATTCTTGTGTTTTAGTTTGTAGTCTGTTATATTATTTTCAGAATGAACACTTTTGACCTCCAAAAATACTTAGAGGCTAAGAAGGTCTTTATTGAGAAGGCCCTTGATACCCTTATCCCACCTCTTACCGGGCATACAAGGGTTCTTAATGAGGCCATGCGATATAGCCTCTTTGCAGGCGGCAAGCGCCTCAGGCCCGTGCTTACCCTGGCCTCTGCAGAGGCCGTGGGCGGTGACGCGGGAGCCGCGCTTAATACCGCATGCGCCATTGAGTGTATCCATACATACTCGCTTATTCATGACGATCTGCCGGCCCTTGATAACGATGACCTTAGAAGGGGCCGCGCCACATGTCACAGAGAGTACGGCGAGGCCATGGCCATTCTCGCAGGCGACGCGCTGCTTACATCAGCCTTTGAGATAATAGCAGAGTCTCCGGTTGCGGACTCCGGCGCTTTAGTAAAGGTCGTGGGAGAGGTGGCAGCAGGTGCGGGCCATGGCGGCATGATAGGCGGTCAGGTTCTGGATATAGAGTCCGAGGGCGTTGATATAACGTTACCGGAGCTTGAGTACATACATACGCATAAGACAGGCAGGCTTATTCTCGCCTCTGTGCGCTGCGGGGCCATACTCGGCGGCGCTTCCGAGGCTGAGCTTGCTTCCCTTACAGAGTACGGCGAGGCCTCAGGGCTTGCCTTTCAGATACTTGACGATATACTGGATGTAGAGGGTTCGCCTGAAGAAATGGGTAAGGCCGTAGGCGGGGACGCCGAGAAAGGCAAGGCTACTTATCCGTCGCTTCTGGGCCTTGCGGAATCAAGGGCCCGCGCAGAGGAACTGGTTGCCTCTGCCATTAAGGCCCTTGAGTCTTTTACAGAGAGGGCCGACCCTCTAAGGCAGATAGCCTCATACATAATATCAAGAAGGAGTTAGTCCCATTATCGCGGGATTTGAGAATGAGTAAGATACTTGACAGCGTAAATATACCCGAGGACATGAAGGGCCTTAACAAAGATGAGCTGAAGGACCTTGCCGCGCAGGTGCGCGCGCTTATCGTGGATGTTGTCTCCAGGACCGGTGGTCATTTGGCCTCAAGCCTTGGGGCCGTGGATCTTGCCGTGGCACTCCATTACGTCTATGATACGCCTCGTGACAGGATAGTCTGGGATGTGGGACATCAGGCGTACGCGCATAAGATACTTACAGGCAGAAAAGAGCTCTTTCATACCCTTCGCACTCAAGGCGGTATAAGCGGTTTTCCCAAAATCGCAGAGAGCGAGTACGATGCCTTTGGCGTGGGCCACTCCTCTACGTCCATCTCAGCGGCCCTTGGTATGGCGGCTGCCCGTGATCTCGCAGGAGGCACTAATAAGGTCGTCGCTGTTATCGGTGACGGCTCTCTTACGGCGGGGCTTGCCTTTGAGGGGCTGAATCAAGCCGGACATCTCAAAAAAGACCTTGTAGTTATATTAAACGATAACGAGATGAGCATCTCGCAGAACGTGGGCGCTCTCTCGTCTTTTCTAAGCCGTAAGATAACCGGCCAGTTTGCCCAGAAACTCAAGCAGGAGGTAGAAGGGTTTATTGAGTCCATACCAAAGATAGGCGGCCGCCTCATGGGTATAGCCAAGAGGGCCGAGGACTCTCTTATCAGTTTTCTTACTCCGGGCATGTTGTTCGAGGGGCTGGGATTTAATTATCTCGGGCCCATAGACGGTCATGATATGGGGCTTCTGCTTAATACCCTTCGCGGGGCCAGAGAGCTTAAGGGGCCGGTCCTTGTTCACGTACTTACCAAAAAAGGTAAAGGTTATGGCCCTGCTGAGCTGGAGCCATCGAAGTTCCACGGCGTTGGCCCCTTTGACGCAAAGCGCGGCATTGTTCCAAAGAGTGATGCTCTCTCTTACACAAAAGTCTTTAGCGAGGCGCTACTTAATATCGCTGAAAAAAACAAAAAAGTCCTTGCCATCACAGCGGCCATGCCCGGAGGCACCGGTCTTGCGGCCTTTCAGGATTCTTTTCCCGAGAGATTTTTTGATGTGGGTATCGCCGAGCAGCATGCCCTTACCTTTGCCGCTGGCCTTGCCAGAGAGGGGTTTATCCCGGTAACGGCCATATACTCAACTTTTTTGCAGAGGGCCTTTGATGAGGTCTGTCATGATGTCTGTCTGCAGAACCTTCACGTTATCATGGCCCTTGACCGCGCCGGCATTGTAGGCGCCGACGGGCCCACGCATCACGGGTTATTTGATATTGCTTCTCTGCGCAGCCTGCCAAACCTCATAATGGCCGCCCCCAGAGACGGTAATGAGCTTCGTAACCTCGTGTACTCCGCCGCAAGATACAGCTCTCCCGTTGCCCTTAGATACCCCAGAGGCACTGTGGGGGCAGGTTACAGCAGAGATACTTTCTCTTATATAAAACCCGGTACAGCAGAGGTGCTCACCGATGGGGGGGAGGTAACAATACTTGCCATTGGCTCCATGGTTAGCCCCGCGCTTACGGCTGCAGAGGAACTTGCAAAGAGCGGCATTAAGGCAGGGGTAGTGGATGCGCGTTTTATTAAACCCCTTGATGAATCCCTTATACTGAGGCTCGCAAAACACACGGGCAGGGTAGTAACCGTTGAGGAAGGCTCACTGCAGGGCGGTTTTGGCAGCGCCGTACTTGAGCTCTTTGAGCAAAGGGGGGTGGATTGTCCTGTTAAGAGAATAGGCGTGCCTGATGCCTATGTAGAGCAGGGCTCGCAGGAGGAGCTCAGGGCGCAGCTTGGGCTTGACGCAGCCGGCATTGTGGACTCTGTACGCACCTTTTTAAGCGCTGAGATAAAACCAAGAGTGGTTGCCAACTAAAGCTGCAGAGCAAGGGGTGGGGTAGTCATCCTTGCTTGATAGATATGTGTGATTTTCGGTTTACGGCAATCGGTTTTGTTTTTCCACCATTCCACTTTACCTCTCCATCTTATCCAAATTTATAAAAAGTTATCCACTATGACCTCTGAACCTGCGGCTAAAAAAGCAAAAAAGATGAGGCTTGATGAGCTTCTTTTTACTCGCGGACTTGCGCCCTCCATACTAAAGGCGCGGGCCCTTATAATGTCGGGAAGCGTCTCTGTAAAGGGGATGCGTCTTGATAAGGCAGGTCACGCCGTTGCCCCTGACGCTGAGATAACCTTAAAGGCAAAGGCCCCTTATGTGGGCAGGGGCGGAGTAAAGCTCGCGGGGGTTCTTGATGCCACGGGGTTTTCACCTGAAGGTCTTACGGCCATTGATGTGGGCTCTTCTACAGGGGGTTTTACGGATTGTCTTCTTCAGCGCGGTGCTCGTCTTGTCCATGCCGTTGATGTTGGGGTGGGTATTCTGGACTGGGGGCTTAGGAGCGATGAGAGAGTTCATCTTCTTGAAGGCACCAATATTCGCCGCCTTGATGCGGCAGACCTTGGCGGCCCGGCTGATATGGCTGTCATGGATCTATCTTTTATATCCATTAAAAAAGTCCTGCCCCTTATGAAAGGGTTCCTGAAAAAAGGCGCACGCCTCTTTGTCCTTATTAAACCGCAGTTTGAGGCCCCGAGAAAAGACGTTGAAAAAGGCGGCATTGTAAGAGACCCCGCTGTTCATAAGGTGGTGGTAGAGGAGATTAGGGACTTCGCCCTTACCGAGGGCTTTAAGGTGCTCTGCACCATGGAGTCTCCCATAAAAGGGGCAAAGGGCAATAAAGAGTTCTGGATAGACCTTGAGGTTTTGTGAACCCGTGTTTGGGTCTCATTGTCCTTAAATCCAGAGGGAATGAGCTCTCTCTGATGCTGTAACCATGAGCCGCAAGAGACTTTTGGGTATTGCCATCATCATCTTATTTTGTTAAAATACTCTGCGTTACTGATTATTAAGAGTTTTTTTTAAAAAAGGCAAAGGAGCCCTCATGTATGAGATTGCAGAGAAGATAGAGCTTTCCCACGGCGTTTATATCTTCAAGATAAAGGCCCCGGGTATAGCCAGAAAACGAAAGGCCGGTCAGTTCGTCATGATACGCACTGATGAGCATGGCGAGAGGGTTCCCTTTACCATTATGGATCCCTGTAACGATGACGGCACCATAACCATCCTTGTACAGGAAGTGGGAAAATCCACATCAATACTCTGCGGCATGAATAAAGGCGACTTTATACTTGACGCTGTTGGCCCTCTGGGTCACCCCACGCATATCGAGAAGTACGGCACCGTAGTCTGTGTGGGCGGAGGAATAGGCACAGCCCCCGTGCTGCCGATAGCAAAGGCCATGAAGGCAGGCGGAAATAAGATAGTATCCATTATCGGCGCAAGGACTCACGGCCTTGTTATCCTTGAAAAAGAGATGGGCGAGGTAAGCGACGAGCTGCACGTTACCACTGATGACGGAAGTTACGGTCATCATGGTTTTGTAACGGAGGTACTGCAAAAGTTTCTTGACGAGGGCGTGCAGATAGACCTTGTCCTTGCCGTGGGGCCGCTGCCCATGATGCGTGCCGTATGTGATGTGACAAAACCATTCAAGGTCCATACCCTTGTGAGCCTTAACCCCATTATGGTAGACGGCACCGGGATGTGCGGTGCATGCAGGGTTACCGTAGGCGACAAGACCCGTTTCGTATGTGTTGACGGACCGGAGTTTGATGGTCACGAGGTAGACTTTGACGAGATTATAAAACGCAACAGAACGTATTTTAAAGAAGAAAAGCGGGCTATGGAGGAGTTAACCTACCACGAAGGTCCCAGATGTTATGAGGAGGGATAGGCGGATATGGACCCCAAGGATAAGAAAAAGAAACTTTCTCCAACAAAGATGGCTATGCCCGAGCAGCCTGCCGCCGAGCGTGTACATAATTTTTACGAAGTGCCAATGGGGTATACGCCGGAGATGGCCATGGAAGAGGCCAAGCGCTGTATTCAGTGCAAGAAACCGCTCTGCGTAGGCGGCTGTCCCGTTAATATCGATATTCCGTGGTTTATAAAATACATAGCCGAGGGCAAGTTCCTGGAGGCCGCCCATAAGCTCAAGGAGACCAACGGTCTTCCAGCTGTCTGCGGCAGAGTGTGCCCCCAGGAAGACCAGTGCGAGAAGGTCTGTATCATCGGTAAAAAAGGCGACCCCGTATCCATTGGCCGCCTTGAGCGTTTTGCCGCTGACTTTGAGCGTGAGCACGGCGAGGTGGCCGTGCCTGTAATACCCACCTCCACGGGCAAGAAAATTGCCGTTGTAGGGGCCGGGCCCGCCGGCCTTACGGTAGCCGGAGATATGATAAAAAAAGGGCACAAGGTTACTGTCTTTGAGGCCCTTCATGCCCCGGGCGGTGTGCTTGTGTACGGCATCCCGGAGTTTAGACTTCCCAAAAAAATAGTAGAGGCAGAGGTTGACTACCTTAAACGCATGGGTGTTGACCTGCAGCTTAACGCGGTTATCGGTAAGTTCGAGACCATTGACGAGATATTCGCCGATGGTTATGAGGCTGTTTTTGTTGCAACAGGCGCAGGGGCACCAAAGCTCATGAATATCCCCGGCGAGAACCTTGTGGGCGTGTACTCCGCCAATGAGTACCTTACAAGGGTGAACCTCATGAAGGCATATCAGTTTCCTGATTACGATACCCCCGTGCTCCTTGGACGTCGCATGGTGGTAATAGGGGCCGGTAATACGGCCATGGACGCGGCAAGAACGGCCCTTCGACTTGGCCCCGAGGAAGTGACCATTGTGTACAGGCGCTCCCGTGAGGAGATGCCCGCAAGGGCCGAGGAGATTCATCACGGCGAGGAGGAGGGGCTTAAGTTCCAGCTTCTCACCAACCCGGTACGCTTTATCGGAGACCGTGACGGCAAACTTACCGCCATTGAGTGCGTGCAGATGGAGCTTGGCGAACCTGATGAATCAGGCAGGCGTCGTCCCGTGGCCATAGCGGGCTCGGAGTTCACCATAGAGTGCGATGTGGCAATCATCAGCGTAGGTAATGACGTTAACCCCCTTATCCCACACTCCACCCCTGATATGAGGATTACAAAATGGGGTACCATTATAATAGATCAGGATACGGGAAGGACCAATAAAAGAGGCGTCTTTGCAGGCGGCGACATAGTGCGCGGCGGCGCAACAGTTATACTTGCCATGGGCGACGGAAGGCGGGCAGCCAACTCCATGCATGAGTTTCTTGAGACAGGTGAGTGGTAAGAGAGGTTATCTCATGTGTCTGAAGTCGGCTCAGTTGTGATACCTTATATATTTAACCCGGTCCGGGAAACTGGTCCGGGTATTTTTTTACTTGACTGGGCATGAAAAGAAGTGCATTTATGGTGTGTGTAAGTCAGTACGTTCTGAGCAATGGCCGTACCTGTGAGAGTTGGAGAAAAATATGTCTGATATAAAAAAAATACTCTTTGTCTGCGTTGGTAATACGTGCAGGAGCCAGATGGCAGAGGGCTTTGCTCACACTTACGGCGCCGGCAGAGTAGAGGTGCGGAGCGCGGGGACGAGCGCCGCTGGTTTTGTAAACGCTACGACCATAGAGGTAATGAGGGAGCTGGATATAGATATAAGCAGGCAGACCTCGGACCCCCTTACGGATGAGGCGATGGAGTGGGCCCATATTGTAGTAACCCTTGGCTGCTGCTCCGCAGATGAGATATGCCCTGTCTCTTATAAAGGCGAGAAGTACGATTGGCCCATAGAAGACCCTCTTGGCAGGCCGCTCGTTGAGACCAGGCGCAGAAGGGATGATATCGGCAAGAGGGTAAAGAGGCTCATAGAAGATGAGTAAAGGCGATAAGATACTTGTTGTGGATGATGAGGAGGATATACTCAACCTTCTTGATTACACACTCTCCCGTGCCGGCTTTGAGGCGCTGACGGCAAGGGATGGTCCCGAGGCCATTGAGCTGGCCATGGCAGGAGCGCCTTCGCTTATAGTCCTTGATATAATGCTGCCCGGCATGGATGGCACGGATGTATTGAAGAGGCTGAAGGAGAGCGATACCACCCGTGATATCCCTGTTATTATGCTTACTGCCAAGGGAGACGAGATAGACAAGATAGTGGGTCTGGAGCTTGGGGCAGAAGATTACATTACAAAACCCTTTAGTCCAAGAGAGTTTATCCTCAGGGTGAAGGCCGTGCTTAAGAGGGCCGGGAGCAAAGATTCCGAGCCTGAGAAGACCATCTCTCACGGGGAGATACTCCTTGATATCGCAAGGCACAGGGTAAGTCTCGCGGGTATACCAGTAGAGCTATCCACAAAGGAGTTTAAGCTTCTTCACAGGCTTATGACCTCACACGGAAGGGTGCTCTCCAGAGACGGTCTCCTTGACAGCGTATGGGGCGAGGACTGCTACGTTACAGAGCGCACGGTTGATACGCATATCAGGCGCCTTCGCGCCAAACTGCAGGGCGCAGGCAAATACATAGAGACCGTACGTGGAGTTGGGTACAGGTTTGTAGAGTAGACCGGGCTCCCCCGATGGGGGCGCTGTATCAGGGCGCGTTGGGGTATATCCCCGGGGCGTCTTGAAGTATAGATTGTGCGGACCGCTCTACTATAATTTTTGCGATTAAAGGTTATTTAAATGGACAGGCGTTTTGTTCTTGAGGCCGTAGCAAGGGAGATGCACACGGGCATTGCCGTACTTGACAGTAACGGCACTGTGCAGTACTGCAACCCTTTTTTTGTAAGCTCCTTTTCATTAAGCCTCCCTGCGCTTGGAAGCCATATCAGGGAGATAATCAAGAACCAGACGCTCCTCTCCGCTATTCACTGTCTTCTGGACAACAACTGTGAGGCGCCTGAAGAGATAGAGATAGAGGAGGGCGAGAGGTCTTTTAATATCAGGCTTGTACTGCTGAAAGATGACGGGACGCGCAGTCTCTTGATCTTTTTACGTGATATTACAGAGGCAAAGCGCGTGGAGACCATTAAAAAAGATTTCGTGGCAAATGTCTCCCACGAGCTCCGCACCCCCCTTGCAAGTATAAAAGGCTACTCCGAGACCCTCCTTGATATTGATACCGACGGCGAGAAGCAGAGGGAATTTCTTGAGATTATAGACCGCCATGCAACGCGGATGTCCAGAATTATAGACGACCTGCTAATACTCTCACGCCTTGAGTCCAGCGCCGTATCACTTATCTCCGATACCGTGGATATGAAGGAGCTGATAAACTCCACAGTTAAAGGCTGTGTCAAGGACGCCGAGGACAGGGATGTGAGTATTAAGGCCGAGCTTCCCGAGATCCTGCCCAATGTACTTGGAGACAGGGACAGGTTGGAACAGGTGGTGGTGAACCTCTTTGATAACGCCATTAAATACACCCCAGCCGGAGGCCATGTTACCATTACGGCAAGAAGCCTCGAAGACGAGGTCTGCGTTGACGTAATTGACACGGGAATCGGTATCCCTGAAGATGATATATCAAGGATATTCGAGAGGTTTTATCGTGTGGATAAGGCCAGAAGCCGCGCTCTTGGCGGTACCGGGCTGGGCCTTGCAATAGTTAAACACATAATTCAAGGGCATAACGGAAGGCTGGAGGTGAAAAGCAAACTTGGCCTTGGCACTACCTTTAGCTTTTTTCTGAGATCAGGTACTTAATATTATCCAACCTTCCTTCTCTTACTTTCTTTTGGAAAAAAGAAAGTAAGACAAAGAAAATCAATATGGGGCGGATTTTTATTCATTGAATATACACCTCGTGCCCAACGCAGGGATTAACGCAGCTGCCGGAATATATATATCTAACTCCCCTGTTAACGAAAATCAGAACTTACACCTGACGCCCTCCCACTATAACCGGTATAATTCCAGATGAGCGAAAATAATTCCATAATCAAGGTTCGAGGCCTTGTAAAGAAGTATAACGGAGTGGAGGCCGTACGAGGCGTCTCTTTTGATGTCTACTCCGGTGAGATATTCGGTTTTCTCGGACCAAACGGGGCCGGCAAGACCACGACCATAAACATCCTCTGCACACTGCTTGGTTATGACTCGGGCTCTGTCGCGGTAAACGGCTTTGATTGCAGAAAGTCCTCTCACGAGGTGCGCTCTTCCATAGGGCTTGTCTTTCAGGAGATTACCCTTGATAATCAGCTCACCGCATATGAGAACCTGAAGTTCCACTCCTACATGTACAACATGGAGAGGAAGACTACAAAGATCAGGATAGAGGAGCTCCTTGAGGTGGTGGGGCTTACAGCGAGGCGCAATGACCTTGTAAGGGAATTCTCAGGCGGCATGAAGCGCAGGCTCGAGGTGGCGCGCGGTCTGCTGCACAGGCCAAAGGTCTTGTTTCTGGATGAGCCCACGCTGGGCCTCGACCCGCAGACCAGAAAACATGTCTGGAGCTTTATAGAGAAGACAAGAAAAAAGTTCGGCAATACCGTCTTTATGACCACTCATTACATGGAGGAGGCCGATGTCTGCGGACGGGTGGCGATTATAGATAATGGTAAGATAATCGCCTGTGACTCGCCTGAGGAGCTTAAAAAGTCCATGAAGGGAGAGACCATATACCTGAAGACCGCTGACAACGAGAGAGCGGCCCGTGAGCTTAAAGAAAAGTTCAAGCTTGAGGCCAAGGTCATAGACGGTGGCTTATCCTTTAATGTGGCTGGCGGCGAAAAATTCATACCACGCCTCTTTGAGGGCATGGGTGTAGAGATAAACTCCATAAGCCTTAAGAGGCCCAGCCTTGAGGACGTATTCATCCACCTCACAGGTAGAGAGATAAGAGAAGAGACGGCCTCGCCGCGAAGCAGGACAAGGGGCCCGGGAGGCCCAAGAGGCATGGGCAGAGGCAGAGGGTAAGATAAGACTCAGGGTGAGTAGATGTTTTCATACAAGGCTGTTTACGTCATAGTAATGAGAGAGTTCAAGAGGTTCTTTCGCCAGCGAGGGCGTTTTATCGTCTCCATGGTGAGGCCCCTTATATGGCTCTTTATCGTGGGCGCGGGTTTTACAAAGATTATAGACGTAGGCGAGGGTGCCGATTATATCCAGTTTATCCTCCCCGGCATCGTAGGCATGACCATACTCTTCAGCTCCATATTTTCTACTATCTCCGTTGTCTGGGACAGAGAGTTTGGTTTTTTACGCGAGATGCTCGTGGCCCCGGTATCACGTGTGACCATTGTGGTGGGTAAACTTCTCAGCGGCACGGCACTGGCTGTCTTTCAGGGTACGTTACTGCTTTTTATCGCCCCTATACTTGGCCTTGACGTGGGTGTTACGGATTTTCTGGCCATGATATTTCTCATGACCATGCTGGCCCTTGCCATTACGGCCCTGGGGCTTTTTGTGGCACCTTTTCTAACCTCTCTTGAGGGTTTTAACGTAATTATGAACTTCATAGTGCTGCCCATGTTTTTCTTAAGCGGAGCGCTCTTTCCCATAAGCGCCATCCCGCGTGCCATAAGATTTCTTTCTTTTATCAACCCTCTGAGTTATGGTGTGGACTCATTTAAACACGTACTCCTGCCCGCAGGCGGCAGGCTTACCCCGGAGATGCCCATTGTACTTGATATAGCCGTTATAGCGGTCTTTGCCATTATTATGACCTTCTCCGCGGCCATTGTCTTTGATAAGAAAAAGTAGTTTCATCTTATGAAAAAAAGTGGGACACCCCTTACGCCGGGTACGCTGTACCTTGTATCTACGCCCATAGGAAATATGGAGGACATAACTCTGCGCGCGCTGAGGGTCTTAAAAGAAGTGGACCTTGTTGCCGCCGAGGATACGAGGGTAGCAAGAAAACTCTTCTCACGCCACGGTATCAAGACCCCGCTGGAGAGCTGCTTTGAGAGTAACGAAGAGGCAAGGGCACGTTCATTTCTTCGCCGCCTCAGCGAGGGCAGTGATATGGCCATAATTTCAGATGCCGGCACACCCGGTGTATCTGACCCGGGTTTTCGTCTCACGCGGGTCTGCATTGAGAATTCCATACCCGTAAAGAGCGTGCCCGGTCCTTCTTCTGTTATTTCGGCCCTTACGGTCTCTGGTTTTTCAATGGACAGTTTTAGTTTTATGGGATTTGTACCACGCACAGCGGCTAAGAGAAAGAGGTTTTATCTCTCTCTGAGAAGCGGCACCACGGGTAGCACCGTAGTCTTTGAGACGGCCCGCCGCCTGAAGTCCTCCCTTGGTGATGCCATGGAGGTCCTTGGTGATGTGCCTGTTACAGTAGCAAGGGAGCTTACAAAGGTTCACGAAGAGGTGCTGAGGGGGTCCTTAAGTGAGGTCCTCGCTGTACTGGAGGGCCGAACCGTACTGGGAGAGGTGGTGCTTGTCTTTCGTCTTGAGTCCGAGGTCCTTAATGGAGCTGAGGTTGGCGCCATGATGGAGGAGCTGCTGCGCGCAGGGCTGCCGCTAAAGGAAGTTGTAAAGGCCGTTACAAAAGAATCGGGCCTTAAGAGGACAGAGGTCTATAAGGACGCCCTTGCCCTAAAGGTAAGACTGGGGCTGTAGGAGCGAGTGGTATGCAGGGGCTTGTATCGGTGGTGGGCTGAGGTTTATATCGGCACCTGAATGTTTTGGAGGATGAAAAATTGAAGTTTTTTTTAATTATTATTCTATTGATTGTAGCGCTGCTGGGTTTTATTTATTTTGGCGGCGCGGATTATTTAAGGATTATCGGAAGAGAGACTGACAGGGCCGCTGAGCATGTTGAGAAGTATGAGAAAAAGATGCACAGCGTGAAGAAAAGGGCCGAGGAGATAAAAGAAAAGGCCAAAGAGGCCGGCAGGAAGATAGAGAAGTTTATTAACGAGTAGATTCCGCCATACTCTAAGGGAGTTCTTTTCCCACACCCGCTTTATCCTGGCCGTGGCCTCACTCTCAGTTATTTAAATATGGGATCTTTTTCAGAGGGGGCAGGTTTAGCGGCAGGCTTTTTCTCAGGTACTGCTTCTTCTTTTGCTTTAAGGACAAAGTTGAAGGTAAGGTCCAGTATGTCTTTGCCTATGTAGATGCTCTTCATTACAAGCTCTGCTTCCTCTACATTTTCCGTCAGCGCGGGAAAGACAAGTATCTTCGAGCTTACCTCACCCGGGGCCACGCGTTCTGCAAGGTCGTAAAAGACCTCGCCTGCGCCTGTGAGTGATGAGGTAAGACCTTTTCTCTTAATCTTCATCATGTAAAGGTCTGTAAAGTCCAGGGGTTTGAAGTACCCCATCTTGCTGTCCCGAAGCGATGTAAGGGCAGGGTCGTAGAGCGCCCTCTGCCTTGACCTGTTGCTTATCTTTGTGTCAAGGAGGACAAAACCCTCTTGCAGCAGTTCTCTGGCTATGGGAGAGTTGAGAGAGGACTCGTCTTGTATCTGTCTGATGGTAATCTTAATGGAAGTATCCTCGTAGGTGACAGTATCACCCTCGCCGGAATATCCCGTAAGGCCAAACTGGCCGGGGTAGAGAAAAGTGGCAACATCACTATGGTGGGCACAACCTGCGGCGAGAACCGCCAGTAAAAGCAGTATAAGAGGTGCTGCGGGGTATACTGATATCTTTTTAAGAATGCGTATCACCTGAATGTTGGCAGTCTAAACAGCGCCCAACGTAAGGCGCTGATAAGGTCTAATACTTATTTAACGGAAAATTCCGTGAACTCACCTCTGTAATCTTCCCATGTAACCTCAACGCCTTCCACCATTGCCATGGGAGGGCCGCTGCGGCACCATTTTATAACTTTTTCTACAGCACCTTTATCACCCTCAAGCACGGCCTCTACGGTACCGCCGCTCCTGTTGGCAACCCAGCCTGTGATATTATGTTCTCTTGCAACGCGCACAGTACTGGCCCTGAAGAAGACGCCCTGAACGCGGCCTTTTATTAAGAGATGGCCTCTCACGAGTTTTGCTTTACTGCCTTTCATGTTATAAAAAATAACATATTCCGCCTTTTCTGGCAAGGGTTCCTCCACGGGAGCTGCTTTATGGTAGAGGTGCTTTATGCGCAGCCTGGCAGTGAACCCTTGATTGATTTTCTTAAGGACGTTATCATAATGACCTTAAGTGGAGGTGGAAATTTGAACAAGAGCAGGGTTACTGTTATTGGAGGCGGGCTAGCCGGTATTGAGGCGGCCTGCATGGCAAGGTCTCTTGGGCTTGCCGTAACTCTTTATGAGATGAAACCGCTGAGGTACTCCGAGGCCCATACAATGGAGGGCCTTGGCGAGCTGGTATGCTCCAACTCACTTAAAGCCCTTGGCGGTGATACGGCTCATGGCGCGCTTAAGGGCGAGATGGTGGAGCTTGGCTCTATTATTATGGAGACGGCCTTAAAGACCCGAGTGCCCGCAGGTGCGGCCCTTGCCGTTGACAGAGAGGCCTTCTCTTGTCTGGTTACAGAGGCGCTTGAAGCTAAAGGCGTTGAGATAATAAGGGAGGAGATAGAGCATATCCCATCGGCAAGGCCCCTTATAATAGCCACGGGACCGCTGACCTCAGAGCCCTTTGCCGCCTCCATTCAGTCGCTACTTGGCAAGGACTCGCTCTTTTTTTACGATGCAGTATCTCCTGTGGTGACGTTTGAGTCCATAGATATGGGTAAGGCGTTTTTTGGTTCACGCTACGGCAAGGGCGGTGCTGATTATATAAACTGCGCACTTGATAAAGAAGGCTACGAGAGGTTTGTCCATGAGCTTACCTCTGCAAAGAGGGTTACTCCCCGTGCCTTTGAGCCCACGGCCCTATTTGAGGGCTGTATGCCTATTGAGTCCATGGCCGAGAGGGGGGTGGCTACACTTGCCTTTGGCCCGCTTCGTCCCGTTGGGTTTAGTGAACAGGTAAAAAACGGTCCGCCTTACGCAATAGTTCAGTTGAGGAAAGAGAACGCCGGAGGCACTCTTTATAATATGGTGGGCTTTCAGACACGCTTGACCTTTCCCGAGCAGGCCAGAGTCTTCGGGCTGATTCCGGGGCTGGAAAATGCAGAGTTTGTACGTTACGGCAAACTTCACAGGAATACGTACATAAACGCATCTGAGGTCCTTGAGAGCACACTTGAGTTAAGGGCAGAGCAGGGTCTGTTTTTTGCCGGTCAGCTTACGGGCCTTGAGGGATACTGCGAGTCCGGGGCCTCTGGGATAATCGCGGGGATTAACGCGGTGCGCCGCTGCCTCGGCCGGGCTCCTGTAACCCCGCCTGCGGATACCATGACAGGAGCGCTGCTTCGTTATATCAGCGCGCCGAGAGAGACGACCCCTCAGCCCATGAACGCCAACTTCGGTCTTCTGCCGGGTATAACCGGTATAAAGAAGCGCCGAGACAGACGGCGTGCCCAGGCCCGGCTGGCAGTAGAGCGGATGAGGTCCTGGCGGGATAAAATTCTTGCAAGTAAAGGATGAAATAGTATAAAATTACAGACGTGGCTATGATGGATAAAAGAAAAGAGATTCTTATTAAAGACCTTCAGTGTGAGGACGTTGAGATACGCTCTCTCTCGGCCGAGGCCCTTGAGAGACTGCAGGTGCGCTCAAACCTTGACTACATGGTCAAAGTCCTTACAGAGGGTGAGCTGCTCGATAGGATACGCACCGTATATGCCATCTCAGAACTTAAGGGCAGCAAGATTATAGATATTCTCGCAAAGGCACTTAAAGACCCCTCTGAGGATGTGCGTGCCTCTACAGTACGAGCTCTCGGGAGTATGAGGGACGAGGGCGTGCTGGCTCTGCTTGTGGATGTGCTTGGAGACGAGAGCCCAATAGTTGTAAGGACCGCTGTGGAGGCCATAGGCCGGTACACTGACAGCCGTGTGCTTGGCCCTCTTATGCGCGCTCTAAAGAGCGATGACCCCGGTGTTGTGGAGCGGGCCATTGATGTTATAGGCAGCATGGGTGATAAAAGGGCGGAAGAGGCAATGCTGCATTTTGCCGCCAAGGGAAATCACAAGATGCAGACCTCTGCCATCAGGGCTCTTGGAGTAATGGACTCCTGAGAGGCAGGTACGCGTTTAGCTTAAGATGATTGTAATCGCAGGCCCTCAGATCTTGAGGGTTTTTTTGTGTTATGCGCTGCTTATGAGGTAATTGGGTGATAAAGAAAGTGCCCTGTGCGCCCGTAAATCCGGTACAGGGCCGATATCTTAATTTGATGTTGCAGAGGTTTTTTGAGGGGTTAATATATTTCGTAGAGGTCCCGGCGGATGGCGGCCTTGGGATTGTTGGCCGGTATCACTGCGCCTGAGACTTAGCTGCTACCCTCTGCTGCCGCCTCTTTTTTAAAGAACTCACCAAGCTCAATGCCAAGACTCGCGGGGTTTACCGTGGCGATAATAGTGCTCTCGCTATTGCTCTCCTCGGTAAGGTCAAGTACGATTGGCGGCGTTGTCTTAGCTCCGGCGGCGTCTACGATTATTTTAAGTACAGGCCGTGACGGTGTATCGGTGGAGACTTTTGTGACAATGCCTAAATGGTTGGTGGAGAGGCGCACAAGGGTGCCCACGGGGTAGATGCCTATCATATCTGTAAAGGTCTTGAGAAAGTCAGGGTGAAAGGTCTTGCCTGAAAAATTATTCATAATCTTAAGGGCTTCGGCGGGGTTGTGGGGTTTCTGGTATACGCGCAGGGTAGTAAGTGCGTCGTAGGCATCGCATATGGTGATTATCTGGCTGAGGGGGTGAAGCTCGCCGTGCTCCTCGGGGTAACCTGTCTCGTCATACTTGATATGATGCTCATAGACTATGCTGGCGATAACCGCCTCCATGCCGTCCATTCTCTTGATTATATCGGCTCCCAACTGAGGATGGGCCTTAATCTGCTGCCACTCCTCAGAGCTGAGGCCGCCGGGTTTGCGGATAATCTGTTCCGCCACACCTGTTTTACCGATGTCATGCAGTATGGCACCTACGCCTGTATTATGAATCTGTTCTTTACTAAGTCCCAGAGCCCCGGCAAGTGAGACTGAGAGTATGGCCACATTAACAGAGTGGTTAAAGAGGTAGTTGTCGTAGTTTTTTATCATGGCAAGGCCGATCATTGCGTCCCTGTCATCAAGGACTGCCTCAGCCAGCTCGTCCGTTACTTTATTTACGGGCCCGGATGAGGGGATCTTGCCCATCCTCACCTCGTCCATGGCATTTATTACGGCATCAATGGCCCCGTTGTATACCTCAAGAAAGTTACCCTCCTCCTCGGTTGCAAACTTCACCGATATACGGGTTACACCGCTTGCGGAGAGTGTATTCCTGAGTTTTTGCTCTATCACGGGCGGCCCGGTGAGTATATCAATAAGGGCGCTCAGTTCCTGCGCTTTTACCCCGCGCTCAAAGATAATTGAGGCGAGGTTTTTTTCTCTCATTACCGCTATAAGCTCGGGGTACAATCTCTCGCTCTCGGGCATGGGGTCTTCATCAAAGATAATGGCCCCCTCCACAAGTCCGATGAGAAAGTTTTCCTCCTCGTTTAAGAGTTTACCCATTAAGAGGATCGTCTTTTCAGCGCTTGACTTTATGGCGGGATGACCCGGAGGGTATAATCTTGTTCCCCTTAGCGCGCTGTTAAGACTTTTTAATATGTCGTCTCCAAACATTCTTTAATTTTCTCCGTCTTTTCTCTCTAAGGCCCTCTTGCACGTGGCATAGAGAGCGCCTTCGCTGTTTTTCATGGCCTGCTCAAGGGCCTTGTATGCGTCCTGGTCTCCTATCATGCCAAGAGACTTTGCCGCCAGTGCGCGAAGTTCATCATTATACTGTTTGCTGAACCATGATTTTCTCATGAGTATACGGCTGAGCGCCGGTACAGAGTCGCTGCTGCCTATATTGCCGAGTGCCTTTATGGCCTCTTTCTGAAGGTTATGGCTCTTGGCAAAGGCCTCCCATTTAACGGCTATCTCACTAATGCTTTCAAGCGCTGATGTGTCACGGAGAAATCCAAGTGAGACTATTGCCTGTGATACCAGTGAGCTGTCTTCTTCAGTGAGCGCGCGGGAGAGAAAGGCCGCGGCCTCTGCCGAGGGTATGCGCGCAAGGCTTTTAAGGGCCTCTTTTTTTATCTTAACATCATCATGGCTGTATATCTCCTCAAGGAGAGGGAGATTCTCTGCATCTCCTATCTCGCCGAGCAGGGCGGCCATCTGGCGCACCTCATACCAGACACCGCTCTTTATCCTCTCTTCAATGAAAGGTATTAGCTTGTCTTTGAAGAGCAGGAGGGTATTGAAAATATTTCGCCGTACTATGGCCTCAGGGGCCTGAACAGCGTCATCAAGGAGGATATTAATGACTATGGCCGTATCCGCTGCGTTGAGAAGGCACTGCTCTATGAGCTCACGGTTGAGCTCTTCTTTACTTCCGGCCCTGTGGGCAATATGGCGTAAAAGCGTAGCTGACTCAAGAAGGGATCTCAGCTGAGTTCTGGCCATTGCCGTAAAGTCTCTACCCAGTTGTGACTCAGGTCCTGAGAGCTCCATGAATAAAAAGACTGCCGGTATTACCTCATCAAGGGAGTTAATGGCTATAAGGGCTCCGCAGCGCTCTTTAATTCTTACAGAGAGGTCTTTGTACTTTAAGAGATCCTTCTCGCACCTTATTTTTTCAATCATCTCCATGAGGGTCTCGTCTCTTGCCTCACCCTCTTGAGACGCATCAGTTACCTCTTGCCCGGTGCCGTCCTCAACGGATATTTCTTCTTGACCTGATTCTGAGGCGAGTGAGTTGCTCACCTCGGCTTTTTGCTGCTGAAGCTCTGCTTTTAGTCTTTTAAGACCCTCGTAATGCATCTCGTTAAGAAGCAGTCCCTCTACGCCCCTCTCGGCAAAGAGCCGCTCTATGCCTCCTGCGGCGGAGATCTCCGAGGGTTCCAGGCGCAGTATATCAACTAGCTCCTTTATATCATCCACTCTCAGCCGAGATGTTATCTCCAGCTCTTTTATTTTTCTGATGAAGAATTTTTTCGCAAGCTCGCCTATCTCTTTGGAATCAAGGCCAATGCGCTCTGAGGCGCACTTAAAACCCTTGTTGTTTACCGAGTATTTAATTACACCCATATCATCGACACAGTGCTTTATGTGATCAAAGCACTGGCCAAGGGCTGTTTCAAAGTGAGGGTGGCCGGAAGGGTAGAAATTGTGCATCTTGACAGCCTTGTTCAGTTCATTTAGTATTGTTGTTGGAGTCGCCGTACCCGAGTCCATTTTTTATGTCCCATAAGTTAAAATTTTAACTTATCATAACAAAACAGCCTTTTTTGTCAATCTTATATGGTTTTTTCCATGCTTTATGGTGACTTTTCCCCGGTCCCGCATGGAGTTGAACACATTTTATTTACCGGTTATTTTTGATGAAGCAGCACCGGTCAAGTTATGCTCTTATGAGTAAAGAATGAGTAAAAAACAGAGGGTTCAGTACAGTTGTCAGTCCTGCGGTCATACCTCCCTGCAATGGCTTGGTAAGTGCCCGGGGTGCTCTGCGTGGAACTCCTTCACAGAGGAGCGGGTTGCAGAGAGTCCGCGCACCAAGGTCTCTCTTAAAGGCGAAGAGGTAGTGGCCCTGCCACTTAGCGGGCTTACAGGCACGGATGTATTTCGTGAGCTCACGGGTACGGCTGAGTTTGACAGGGTCCTTGGCGGAGGCATGGTGCCGGGCAGCGCCGTACTTATAGGCGGAGAGCCCGGCATAGGAAAGTCCACGCTTATACTGGAGGCCATGGGCACCTTTGCGGCAGGCGGCGGAACAGTACTCTATGTAACAGGCGAGGAGTCCCTTCGCCAGATAGGTATGCGGGCAGAGAGGCTTGGTATCTCCTCGGACAGAGTAGTCGTAGCTGCGGAGACGTGCCTTGAGAAGGTCTTTGAGGCCATTAAGAGCACATCTCCCGGGGCCATTGTCATCGATTCCGTGCAGACCCTCTTTACCCTTGAGTGCGAGGCCTCGGCAGGCTCTCTCACGCAGCTCAGGGAGACCTCTGCGAGGCTGATAGCAAAGGCAAAGAGTCTGGACGCCACGCTCTTTCTCATCGGCCATGTTACAAAGGAGGGTTTTATAGCAGGGCCAAAGACGCTGGAGCATATGGTGGATACTGTGCTGTACTTCGAGGGGGATAAAGATCATCTCTACAGGCTGCTTCGTGCCGTTAAGAACCGTTTCGGCTCCATAATGGAGACGGGTATCTTTGAGATGACGGAGGCCGGGCTTAAAGAGGTGCTGAACCCATCGGAGGTCTTTCTTGCAGAGCGGCCCCTTGGGGCAACGGGCTCTGCGGTTGTGCCAAGCCTGGAGGGAACCCGTACCGTACTTGTAGAGGTGCAGTCATTGGTCTGTCCCACTAACTTCGGCGTGCCGAGGCGTACTATTGTTGGCGTGGATTATAATCGGGTTATGATACTCGCGGCTGTGCTGGAGAAAAAGGCGTCCCTTGTGCTTAATAATTTTGATATCTTTGTGAAGGTGGCCGGAGGCATAAGGCTTACCGAGCCGGCGGCGGATCTGGCCATTATCGCCTCTGTATCCTCCAATTACCTTGAGAAACCCCTTGATGCAAAGACAGTGGTATTTGGAGAGGTAGGGCTCACAGGAGAGGTTCGTGCCGTGGGCAGGCCCGGCGAGAGGGTGGCAGAGGCCGCGAAGCTGGGTTTTACAAGGTGCATACTCCCCTGCGGCAACCTCAAGGGCCTTAAGGCACCAAAACACATGGTCCTTAAAGGCGTAAGCACTGTTCAGGAAGCAATAGAGTGTTTTTTCTAATCTCTAATAAGAGGGTGGCCTTAACTGTCTTTATATGGAGAGGCTATTCTGCTATAATCACGGCACAAGCAGAGTTAAAGCCGGTGTTATGTAGGTTCTTGCATCCGGCATGAGATTGTAATCTTAAAGTGGTGATATGGATACTGAGTCCCAGCATGAGAATTATTGCGCCTTATGTCAGTGCAGTATAAAAGAGAATACCCTTTTTACGGACCTCTCTGAAGGCCAACTTGATAACTTTAAGGACGTAATCGTCTTCTCTACCTTCAGCAAAAGAGACGTTATCCTCCTTGAGGGTGATCTTGTAGAAGGGCTCTATGTGGTACGAAGTGGCAGGGTGAAGCTTGTGCGCGGCTCAATAAAGGGCAAGGAGCAGATAATAAAGATACTTGGGCCCGGGGATATTCTTGGTTTTGAGATATTTTACGGCGCTGATTATTATACCAATACAGCTATTGCCATGGAGGACTGCGAGCTCTGTTATATAAGAAAGGCTGATTTTTTCAGTATTGTTGACAGGGACAGCGGTGTGGCAAAAAAGCTTATCCTCTCCCTTGGCCGTGAGCTTAATGAGGCATATGGCCGCATCGGCAACCTTGGTCTGCTTAACGCAAGAGAGAAGATGGCGCATCTGTTGGCAAGCCTTGCCGGTGAGTATGGTCTGGCTCTGGGCGACGGGCGTATAAGGCTTAACCTCACGCTCTCGCGTCTTGAGATAGCGGAGCTGCTGGGCATAACGCAGGAGACCTCCATAAGGCTATTGAAGGGCTTTAAGGAAGAGGGAATTATCTCCATAAAGAGAAAAGAGATAATTATAATTTCTCTAAAGAAGCTTATGGAGATAGCCGGTATAGAGGCCATTGAGTAAGGGGTCTCTCGCAAGGGGGGCTGACCCCGGGGGTTGATAATGGCATTTTCCATACGCACAAGGCTTACCTTCTGGTATGTCTCTCTGCTCATGATAAGTTTTCTCTCAATGGGCGCCATATTCTCATACTCACTATACAGCACATTCATAACTCGTATTGACGCGCAGATAAGCTCTGTGGCGGATATGCTGCCTCATACGGTGATAAATCCAAAGGGGCAGCTTTTTCTGCCCGGGGATTTTGCCATAATGCTCGAAAGGTTTTTCGGCATCAGGACCTCAGGCAACCACATACAGATACTTGAGCCGCACGGCAAGGTAGTGGCAGTCTCATCGGGCCTGGGTAAACTTACTCTGCCCCTTGATAAGGAGACTTATGCCAATGCCATCAAGGGCGTATCTACCTTTGAGACAATAAAGCAGAGGGGGCAGTTCTCCGTGAGGATGATCTCACGCCCGGTTATTTTAAAGGGAAGGGGCCTTGTTGCCATCGTGCAGGTGGGGTCTTCCCTTGAGCTAATGGAAGAGGTATTTCGGTCTCTCTTTTATATCTTTATCTTCGGGGCCGCCGCCTCTCTTGTAATCGCCGGGGTCATTGGCTGGTTTCTGGCCAGAAAGGCCCTGGGGCCGGTAACCGCTATTACGGCTACGGCAAGGAGGATAGGGGCGGAGAACCTCAACGAGCGCATTGAGGTGGATAACCGCGGCGATGAGATAGGCAAGCTCGCCACTACGGTAAATGAGATGATAGAGCGGCTGGAGGATTCTTTTAAGCAGATAAAACAATTCAGCGCCGACGCCTCTCATGAGCTTAAGACGCCGCTTACTATCTTAAAGGGCGAGATGGAGATAGCGCTTCGAGGCCACGGGGATGCAGAGTTCATGCGGGAGGTCATTGAGAGCAGCCTTGAAGAGGTTGACAGGATGAGCGGTATTGTAAAGAGCCTTCTGGATTTAACGAAGATAGGGGTTGAGAAAGAGGCCGCCACCCTTGAACAGGTTCATCTGGAGATCGTCCTTATGGAGAGGTTCGAGCACTTCAAGCGCTTTGCCCTTGACAGAGGCGTGACCCTCAAGGTAGTTAAGAATGAACCCGCAGTGGTAGAGGCCGACCCGCTTCGTATTGGCCAGCTCTTTTACAACCTCATTGATAACGCCATAAAATATACCGGCAAAGGCGGGCAGGTGGAGCTCTCGGTGTATAAAGAAAAGGAGAAGGCTGTGTTTAAGGTTAAGGACACGGGCGTGGGAATTATGAGTGAGGACCTGCCCCATGTATTTGACAGGTTCTACCGCGTGGACAAGGCCCGTACACGTGAGGCAGGGGGCGCGGGGCTTGGTCTCAGCATCTGCAAAGAGATTGTAGAGACCTACGGTGGTACCATATCCGTGGAGAGCTCCCACGGGGCAGGTACATTATTTACGGTGACCCTGCCGCTCGCCAGTGGAAGTTGATTGTTTTACGTTAATCGTACTTATTGTATCGATATCTTTAGTTATTCAATCCTATATGGAGGTGCTCAGATGAAGGTTGGAATACTTACAGGGGGCGGCGATTGCCCGGGGCTTAACGCGGTTATAAGAGGCGTGGTTACACAAGGTGCTCAGTTTGGTTATGAGTTTGTCGGCATACGCGACGGCTGGAAGGGGTTGGTGGAGTCCATAACCATGGAGCTTACGACTAAAGAGGTCTCCGGGATACTGCCTCTTGGCGGCACAATCCTCGGCACCTCTCGTACAAACCCCTTTAAGCATGAGGGGGATGTGGAAAAAGTTATCTCCAACCTGAAGGCCCTCTCCATAGACGCACTTGTGTGCATAGGCGGCGATGATACGCTTGGGGTGGCCTCAAAGCTCTTTGACAGAGGTATTAAGACCGTGGGAGTGCCAAAGACCATAGACAACGACCTTTCGGGTACTGATACCACTTTTGGTTTTGATACCGCCGTCTCTATTGTATCAGAGGCCCTTGACAGGCTTCACACAACAGCGGAGTCTCATCACAGGGCCATGGTGGTGGAGGTGATGGGCCGTAACGCCGGTTGGATTGCCCTTCACGGAGGGCTCGCCGGAAGCGCCGATGTTATACTCATACCTGAGGTTCCCTTTGATATGGACGAGGTATGCGCCCATGTAAATAAAGAGAGCCGAGAAAAGGCAGGCAAGACCTCAAGCCTGATTGTCGTTGCCGAGGGCGCTACTCCCAGAGGTGCCGATGGTGTTGTTACTCAGCAAAAGGGCGTAGACGCCTTTGGTCACGTAAGGCTTGGCGGTATAGGTGAGTATGTGGCGGGCCAGGTTGAGGAGAAGACCGGCATTGAGACGCGCTCTGTTGTCCTTGGCCACTTGCAGCGAGGCGGCACACCAACGGCCTATGACCGCGTACTTGCAACTCGCTACGGTGTAAAGGCCATTGAGATGGTAAAGGACGGCAGCTTCGGTAATATGGCCGCGCTTCAGGGAGGCGAGATAGTGGAGGTCTCTTTGCATGTGGCAACAGGCACCAATAAGACAGTTGACATGGAGCTATTTAAGGTAGCGGAGGTCTTTTTCGGTTAGATGGCAGAGGATTCTTGTACTTCCTCATGTGCAAAATTTTTCTGTGACGCTATGCTTGGACGCCTTGCCCTCTGGCTCCGCACCATGGGTTTTGATGTCCTCTATGAGAGGGATATAGATGATAAGGCCCTCATAAATAGGGCCATTTCCGAGGAAAGGATAATCCTTACAAGGGATACCGCCCTTGTAAAGAGGCGAATACTTCGGCACAGGTTCTTTTTTGTCCATAACGACCTTCTGGACGAGCAGCTAAGAGAGGTTTTGGGCCGATTCAAGCCCTGCCGAGAGAGGTTTTTTTCAAGGTGCCTCAGGTGCAACCTGCTCCTTACCGGCGTTGCTAAAGAGTCCGTGGCGGGAAGAGTGCCGCCTTATGTTTTAAGGACTGAGACTCATTTTTCCATGTGTAAGGGGTGCGGACGCATATACTGGCCGGGTACGCACACTGCGAATATGAAGAAAAAGATTGAGGGGTTACTGCATGGGTGATGGTAGCGGGGGAGATAAGTCGGGATATATAATCGCCTTTGTTACGGCCCCCGGCGCAGATGAGGCACGGTCTATCGCCGATACCGTAATCGAAGAGGGCCTTGTCGCCTGCTGCAATATCGTACAGGGAGTTGAGTCCATCTACAGGTGGAAGGGTAAGCTTTGTCATGATAAAGAGGTTCTCTGTATCTTCAAGACCAGAGCGGCCCTCTTTGAGAGATTCAAGGACAGGATAGTGGAGCTGCACAGCTATGATGTGCCCGAGGTGGTGTGTTTTGATATTACCGCGGGGCACGGTGAGTATCTGAGATGGATAGGGGAGAGTTGCGGCGCCACGGAATGACCTCTTCAATATTTGCATCCTCAGATTACAGTATTTTACAAAAACATCACCAATCACTTGTAAAACAAAGATAAAACCTTATTGCATTTCGATCATTATTTGACAAGCATCCTATTGTTATTTTACATCTTTGACATTTTTGAATTAAAAAAAGCGGCTCTGCAACTCCCCGTCACAAAACCTCTTTGGCCAAGATACCCCCCTTTTGCCGCAGGCAGTCTGGTCTCTTAACCCCGCCCCGGTAAGGCCTCTTCCCTTCCCTTCCACCCCTAAATTCGATATATTGAGAGTCTGTATTTTATAAAAAACCACCTTAATGGTTTTCCACTAATGATACGATTTAGAAACTGGCGCAAGGTCTATATATCCACCTGGCTATCATGGGTGATGAAGCTGCTTATGGTGGGCATGATACCCTACGAGTTGTTCAGGGGAGGTTACGTCTTCGCCGTACTCATTGTCGTAGCCGTAATAGCATCTCTTGTGCCCAGCGTGGTGGAGAGGAACTACAATATATCCCTGCCATTTGAGCTTGATCTCCTTGTAACGCTCTCGCTTTTCCTACACACCTTTATCGGCGAGGGCCTTCAGTTCTACAACAAGTACTGGATATGGGACAAGCTTCTTCATCTCTACGGCAGCGCCGTTATAGCCATTATCGCCTTTGTCGTGGTCTACAGCTTCCATTACACAAGAAAGCTCCGCCTAACGCTACCAATGATAATGCTAATAACCTTCTGCTTTGTCATGGCCATGGGCGCGCTCTGGGAGATAGGCGAGTTTCTTGTAGACGTGACCTTTGGCAAGAACGCGCAGAAGGGCCTTACAAATACCATGTGGGACCTTATTAACGATCTATTCGGCGGTGTTATCGTAGCCGTGCTCGGTGCCTTATATGTAAAGTACAGTAAACCCGAGACAAGGCACAGACTTGCAAAACCCCTTGGCGAGGTCTTTGGACTTGGCGAGAAGGTAGACCGCGTAAAGGAGCGTCTCCATGGCAAACACTGATTATATGCGGGTTTTATTACGTGATAAAAAAGACTCGCCCTTTGCCGGGTCTCATTGAAAGAGTGACGCGGCGGCTTAGGCAGAAGGCACAGAGTGAGTGGCCTCTCCCCGGGCCACAGCACATGGCACGCCGATGGAGCCGCTGCGGGATATTAAAAGAATTTTAGTTTTCTTCTGTAGTGCAGACTGTTTCTGTCCGTGGGGTCTACCTTAAGGGCCTCTTTGAAGTATTGGGCGGCCTTCGTGAAGTTGGAATCCGCAAAGTAGGCCCTGCCAATAAGGTTTAACCTGACGGCAAAATATTTTTTTCTGAACTCTTCATTGAGGGCCTCTGTATCCTCCCCTATGGAGAGTGAGAGGTACGGATAAACGGGTTCTCTGTAAGAGATGAACTCGGCGATATTGGGGGAGATGGTGTTTACATGAAGGCTCTTGGGGCCCGTAAACTCCACTACGGGTTTATTATCTGACATAACCGCGCCGGTTCCGGCGTATTTACGTACCATGTCTTCGTTCATCAAAAAGGTAGTCATAAACTCCACGGGGTCCTCAAGGTCTATATCCGTTAGGAGTTTTTTTATGTTGGGCATATTAAGCTTTTTTATAATCCTGCCGTAATCCACTCTCAGCTTTTCAGTGGAGCCTATCATGAAGATATCCGTATTTGTCAGCCAGATGGATGTATGGGGAAAGACGGACTGGAATGTACGCACCATGAGGCGTACGTCCTCAACAGAGAGGTTGTAAAGCGGTATCCACTGCGAGATGATGCCGTCTTTTTTTAGATGTGCCTTTGCAAGCTCGTAGTACTCTTTTGTATAGAGGTTCACCACACCGGCAAGGGCCGGATGCATGGGTTCTTCTGTAATAACATCAAATTTTTTCTTTGTTACCGCAAGAAAGCTCCTGCCATCGTCGATGTTTATCCTTGAGACAGGGTTATTGAGCACATCCATATTGGCGTCTTTAAAGTACGAGGCGCCCTCTATTACGGCTCGCGCAATCTCCACGTTGTCTACCTTTGTTACGGGAAACTGGCTGAGAGTGCCGAAGGTCGTGCCCGAGCCAAAGCATATGACCAGGATATCTTTTGGGTTAGGGTGCAGGGCCATTGGCAGTACGCCCTGAAAGCGGTTAATCTGAAGCCCCTCGTAATATGCGGCCGTAGCTCGGTTGCCGTTTACCCAGAGCCGTTTATTCGATGCCTCCAGCCCCGCCCCTCTGCGCTCGGCTATCATAACCGTGGCAGTGGCCCCTTCTTTATAATATAGAATATCCTCATCGGGGCGAAGAAGCGATTTATGCAGGCTAAGCGGCATGTTAGCGGGAAGGGAGAAAATAAGCACGGCCATGGCCGCTACGCTTACGGCGGGTATGATGTACCTTGCCGCTTTTTTACCCGTGGGGTTGGTTATGGCGACAAAGAGTCCGATTAGTATATTAATAACTGCGGTAAGGATAATGGCCTTCTGCATACCAATGAAGGGGATGAAGATAAAACCGCTTATAAAGGAGCCCAGTATGCCGCCTACGGTATTAAGGGAGTAGATATTGCCGATTTTTTGGCCTACGCTCTTCGCGCTCCAGTCATATATCTTGCAGACAAGGGGAAAGGTGGCGCCAAAGAGAAAAGTGGGGATAAAGAGTGTTATGAAGGCCGTGAAAAAATTAAGGTACACGAACTCGGACCAGTTGGGCGTGGAATCAAGGGTTGCGTAAAAGCCCATGGTGGGCATTCTGTCGTAGAGTATAATAAGCGCGATGGAGGTTAGCCCTATGAGGACCTCCACTATGGAAAAGATGTATATAACGGTGCTTTTTCTGCTCACTTTATCGAGAAAGGATGATACCGCAAAACTGCCCACGGCAATGCCCGTCAGGAATACGGCAAGCACTACGGCAAAGGCGTATACCGTGCCTGTGAGTATAAACCCAAGGACGCGCGTCCAGATAACCTCGTAAGCAAGCCCCGTAAAACCAGATAGGGCAAAACCCCAGAGTATAATGGCGTTAAAGTGTGATGGCAGTAGCCCTTCGGAGTCGTTGCTCTCGCTCTCTTGTACGGAAGGCGCCTCTTGAGGGGGTCCTGCGCTCTGCGCAACTGCTGCTGTACTTCTACCCGCCATAATGGCGGATATACCGATGATGAAGTTCAGGATCCCGGCCCCGTACAAAATTGCGCTCAGCCCGAATGACGGTATGAATACAAAGGCCGTAAGTATCGCCCCTGTTACGGCGCCAAGGGTATTAATTGAGTAGAGCCCGCCGATGTCCCAGGCAAATGAGTCTTGGCCGCGCGCAAGGGTCTTGCTTAGTATGGGCAGCGTGGCGCCCATAAGCGTGGTGGGTATTATAAGTAAAATGGCCGAGAGAATGAATTTGATAATGGTTAGCCCTGCAAAACCAGAGGTGAGCGTCTGCGCGAGATATACGTACGCGCTGTTATTAACGGCAAGGAAGATGCCGAATAACATGGCGTAAACACCTACGCAAATCTCCGCAAGCCCGTACCATAAAAAGCCGTTTTTGTGCCCCTCTATCCACCTGCCGCCAAGAAAGCTGCCAAGGGCGAGACCGCCGAAAAAGCAGGTAAGCACCGTGCTTACGGCAAGAAAGGTCACGCCGAATACCAGGGTTAGTAGCTTTGTCCAGACCATCTGATAGGCAAGGGCCGCTATGCCTGAGGCAAAGAACAGCAGAAATATAAGGGCTCTCAATCGCGTTCTCCCGTTAAAAATTCAAGCCCCGCCGACTATTGATACTCCCATAGCCACGGGGCGTATTCTTGCGCTACATAACGTACCCGTATATTAAACCACAAAAAGGCATACCCTGACAACCAAACCTGTTAAAAAAAACTCTCAAACATCAGCCTTTCTCTTCTCCGCTCCTTGAGGTGAGGTTAGTACCGCCTTTACAGGAGCTTATACTCCGCTATACTTTAATCAAGCATAGATTGACCTTAAAAGTGGAGGGTGTGAAGATGGAAAAGACCTGTGAGATATGCGGAAAACCTGAGTCTGAGTGTGTCTGCTGTCCCGAGTGCGGTCATGAGTGTCCCCTTGACGCGGGAGAGGAATATTGTCCTGTATGCAGCCCGCCTTTAGAGGAAAACAAGGGCGGTTAGCCGGAGAGTATGCCGGTGGTTTTTGAGTGATAGAGTTTAAGTCTTTTTATACAAATTATCTTTAGATTATTTTTTTGACCGGGAGCCGCCCTCTTACCCTTCACCCTTGAAGAGCCCCAGATCACCAAGGGCGCTGAGGTCTGGGATTGGTTTTGCTTTTTCTTCTTTTGTCTGCTCCTGCGGTTCAGGTCTCTGTGTTTCTTTATCTTCGGCCTCTCCCAAAAGCCCTGTGTATATGGGCCTCTCGAACATCCTCTGATAGGGGGTCCAGTTTGCGCCCTCCTCGCAGTCCTCTGTCATTACCCTGAGGGCCGCCATCTTGGCGTCCATATCATCAAGAAAAGCCAGAAGTATGGCCTCGGCCATCTTCGGTCTCTTTGGAGAGCCGTACTCAAGCAGCCGGTGGTGGCTGAGTATAAGATGGTTTATGGCCATCCTGATGTGATCGGGAAAATCAGGTATCTCGGCGGCTTTTTTATTAACCAGCTCCACGCCCATGGTGATGTGCCCTATGAGTTTGCCCTCGTCCGTATAATCAAAGGAGCTTGAGTAGGAGAGCTCGTATATCTTGCCGATATCATGGAGTATGGCTCCGGCAAGGAGTATGTCGCGGTTTATCTCAAGGTCTTTTCTGTAGTGTTGGGCCACAAAGTCAACAACAGAGCAGATGGAGAGTACGTGCTCTATAAGCCCTCCGATAAAGGCATGGTGCATGGCCTTTGCCGCGGGGGCTAACTGAAAGCGTCTTCTTATATCAGGGTCCCGGAATATGGACTCCAGAAGGGCCTTTACAGAGGGGTCTGTAACAGAGTCTACCACTCGGTCAAGGTCCTTAATCATATCCTCGGGCTTCAGCCTTGATGAGGGCAGAAAGTCAGCTGGAGAGGACTCGCCGTCAGGTATCTTCTCAATGGCCGCGATATTAAGCTGAATTACCCCTCTGTAGGATAGAGCGTAGCCGCGCGCCTTTACGATATCACCTGTCTCAAAACCTTTGGCAATGGCCTCGGCGTTATCCCATGCGCGGGCGTCTATTGCCCCTGATGAGTCCATGAAGCGCAGGTTAAGGTAGGGCTTGCCGGCCTTGCTGATGCCCATGTCTTTTCTTGCTACAAGAAAGACGTCCTTTACCCTGTCACGCTCTTTTATGTCTTTTATGAAAGTTTCTTTTTTCATCTCTTTATATAACCTTTTAAACGCCTGCGGTCTTATTAAGGAGAAACCACTTTACGTAACGCCTGATTCCTTCCTCAATGCCTACCTCCGGGGTAAAACCCAGCAGCCTCTCGGCCTTTGTTGTATCTGCGCTGGTGACGGGTACGTCTCCGGGAAAGGGGGGCAGGAAATCAATAATAGCTTTTTTACCGAGGTTTTCTTCTATAAGTGAGATAAGTGTCTTTACATCCACTGTGCGTGAACCGCCAAGATTTATTATCTCGTACCTCATGGGTGTGTATACGGAGGCCACAAGGCCGTTGATGATATCACCTACATATGTAAAGTCCCTTATGGCAGAGCCGTCGCCAAAGAGCGGTATGGCCTTGCCCTCGTTAATAAGTCTTGTAAACTTGGCAACAGCCATATCCGGCCTACCGCGCTCGCCGTATACGGTAAAAAACCTCAGACACGTAATGGGCATCTTATAAAGATGGGAGTATGTATAACACATGAGCTCGTTGGCGCGTTTTGTAGAGGCATAAGGCGAGATGGGCTGCTCCACGGGGTCGGTCTCTGAGAAGGGGACCTTGGAGTTCAGCCCGTACACAGATGACGAGGAGGCGAAGACGAGGTTTTTTACCTCGGCTTTTCGTGCGGCCTCAAGCACGTTCAGCGTGCCCATGGAGTTTACCTCCTCATAGAGCATTGGGTCTTCTATGCTTGGCCTTACACCGGCGCGCGCGGCGATGTGGCAGACCGCGTCAGGGGCCTCTGTTAAAAATACGGTCTTTAGCTTTTGCCCATCGCGTATATCAATCTCGTAGAGCCTGAAGCGCGGATTATCCATGGCCGCGGCGATATTCGTTCTCTTTACAGCCGGGTCGTAGAAGTCATTGAAGTTATCAACCACTACTACGCTGTCGCCTCTGCCAAGGATGGCGTCTGTAAGGTGAGAGCCGATGAAACCGGCCCCTCCGGTTATGAGTATTTTCATGCGAATAGGCTAACATAACACTCATGAGGCGGTCAAGAGGACATCTGCCGCTATTGTATCTTAAGCGCGCTTTATGTGCAGTATCTTGACTACGTAGAAAGCAATGATAGACTTAACCTATAGATAATCAAGTGGTAACGGCAGGCCATGATTCGACGCCCCGGGCAAGGGGATTCCCGCCATCTCAAGGTGTAAAACGATTGAGGTGGGCCGTATTCTCAGCAAAAAAGTGTAATCAGATACGATAACCCCGAGCCTGCCGGCTCGCTGCTTTCAACCCTTTAGAGCACGTTCCCGTGGAGGTGGAGTTTTATGTATAAGAGGATTAACGACTACGGAATTATAGGCAACCTTGGCTCTTCTGCCATTGTAGGTCTTGACGGCTCTATTGACTGGGCCTGCCTGCCGCACCTTGATTCACCGGCAGTCTTTTTCTCCATACTCGATGACAAAAAGGGCGGGCTCTTTCAGATAGCGCCTGTAGGCAAGTATGACTCCGTGCAGTCTTATAAAAAGCACACCGCTGTGCTTGAGACTACCTTACCACAGAGAGTGGAGAGGTCCTCTTAAGGGACTTTATGCCTCTTTACGATGAGATAAAAGGCTTTGAGTCTCCCGTGATATACAGGATGATAAAGGGGCTGAAGGGTGAGGTGGAGATGAATATGCGCTTCAAGCCCCGCCTTGATTACGGCCGCGAAAAGACTACCCTTGAGCTCTGCCCCGAGGGGGTAAGGGCCTCCGGCAAAAAAGATTTTCTAACGCTTACAACTCTTACCTCAGGCATGGACTTTGTCCTTAACAACGAAGAGGCCGCTTGCTCGCGGACTGTTATCCGCGGTGATGAGTGTGTTCTTATGCTTGCCTTTAATCAGGGGTTCGGTAAGGTCAATGACGCTAATTCCGCGGAAGAGGCCACGGTGCGCACATGGCGTAACTGGGCCCACAAATGCGGCGAGGCGCCCTGCGTATACGGAGGGCCATGGCACGACATGGTGGTGCGTTCAGCCATTACCCTTAAACTACTTACGCACTCTCATACAGGGGCCGTAGCCGCCGCGGCAACAGCGTCTCTGCCCGAGGAAATAGGCGGAGAGCGCAACTGGGACTATCGCTTCGCATGGCTCCGCGATGCCTCTTTTACGGTGCAGGCCCTTAATACTCTGGGCCATACCAAAGAGGCAATGGCCTTTCTAAGCTGGTTTCAGGGCGTTATATCAACGCACTCAGACCCTTCGGAGATTCAAATCATGTACGGGCTTCACGGCGAGAGAGTCCTTAATGAACTGGAGCTCCTCCACCTTGACGGATACAGAGGCTCACGCCCTGTACGCATAGGCAACGGCGCGGCCAATCAGCGCCAGCTTGATGTGTACGGCGAGGTCCTTGACGCGGCCTACCAGCTCACACGCTACGGGGGAGTTCTGAAGAGCGAGGACTGGCCTTTTATCCGCTCACTTGCCGATTATGTGGTTACCGCATGGCGAGCCAAAGACGCAGGAATATGGGAGGTGCGGGGAGGGCAGAGACACTTTGTCTACTCCAAGGTCATGTGCTGGGTGGCACTTGACAGGGCGGTAAAACTCTGCGACTACCTTGGGGACGAAGAAGATAAGGCAAGGTGGAGCAGCGAGGCCGAGATAATAAAGGATACGGTTCTATCCGAGGGCTACAGCGAGAAAGCAGGGGCCTTTGTGCAGTCCTTTGGCTCCGAGACTCTTGACGCCTCTAACCTGCTTATACCACTGGTTGGTTTTCTGCCTTTCTCTGACCCGCGCGTGCAGTCCACTATTGAGGCCACAATAAAGGGGCTCAGCAGCGGCGTCTTTGTGCATCGCTATAAAGGTTACGACGGCCTGAGTGGTAGCGAGGGCGCTTTCCTCTTATGCTCATTCTGGCTCATTGATTGCCTTACGCTCTCCGGAAGGGTGGATGAGGCACGTGAGATGTTTGCAGAACTCATGGGACTGGCAAACCACCTGGGACTCTTTTCCGAAGAGATAGACCCCCTTACAGGTAACTTTCTTGGTAACTTTCCACAGGCATTTACTCATATTGGTTTTATCAACAGCGCGCTATATCTCGGTAAAGCTGCGGGATTCGAGCAGATGGGACCTGAACCCATGGGTACGGTTCCTTACTTTCTTTTGGAAAAAAGAAAGTAAGACAAAGAAAACCAATATGGGAACGAGTGCAGGTTCATTCAACATATACCTTGCGCCCCACGAAACTTGGAAAAAAGAAAGTAAGACAAAGAAAACCAATATGGGAACGAGTGCAGGTTCATTCAACATATACCTTGCGCCCCACGAAACTTGGAAAAAAGAAACCAAGATAAAGTAAACCAATATGGGTACGAGTATCGGTTCATTGAACATATACCCTGCGCCCCACGAAACTTGGGTGCGCTTTGCGCTCTCGATACCTTTAAAAATCTTCCTCAAGGTATTTTTCTTTTTTTCTCTCCCTGAGTCTCAGCGGACACTGGCAATAAGCGCAGTACATCTGGTCGCCGGCCTTGTCCTCTTCAGTAAGAGCAACCTCGGCATCGCAGAGCGGGCACTGAAGGTACCCGGAAAAAGTCTCATCATCATAGGTCATGGCAGCCTGTACCCTTTAAAACCATGAAGCCTGCACAGCTAACTTATTATCTTACAACAACTCCCTTACTGTTCTTAAAAGAGCGCCTTGCCGCTCATCTCAGCAGGCACCTGAATATCCATGAGCTTTAGTATTGTGGGGGCGATGTCCTTTAGGCCGCCGCCTTCTCTCAGTTTTATATTACGGTGTTCTTTATCAAGGATGATAAAAGGTACCTTACTTGACATATGCGCCGTAAATGGAGAGCCCGTGTGCTCATCTATCATCTGCTCCACATTACCGTGGTCTGATGTGATGATAACAATCCAGCCCTCACGCAGGGCCGTGCCCGCTACCTTGCCCACGGCCATGTCCACGGCCTCGCATGCCTTAACCGCGGCCTCAAGATTACCCGTGTGCCCCACCATGTCGCCGTTGGCGATATTTAGCAGGAGAAAAGAGTGCTTGCCCCGTACAATTTCTTCCTCAGCGGCGCAGGCTATCTCCAGAGACCTCATATGAGGCACCAGATCATAGGTGGCGGCGTCTTTTATGGATGGTATCACAAGACGGTCCTCGCCCTCAAAGGGCTCCTCTATTCCGCCGTTAAAAAAGAAGGTGATGTGGGCGTACTTTTCCGTCTCGCTTACACGGAACTGCTTTATGCCCTCGCGTGATAGCACCTCTCCGAGGATGTTCTTAAGGTTCTCGGGCCGAAAAAGCACGGGTACATTGAGACGTTTATCATAAAGTGTCATGGTGGCAAGCACAGATAGCGCGGGTAGAGATGACCTTTTGAAACCATCAAAGTCTTTATCCGTAAAGGCGGTGACCATCTGCCGTGACCTGTCTGCCCTGAAGTTGAAAAAGAGCAGGGAGTCCCCTCTGCTCACAGGGCGAAAATCCTGCTTTATAATAGTTGGCAGCATGAACTCATCGGTAACGTCCTTGGCGTAAGACTCCTCCACGGCCTGCGCCGCGTCCTCGGCACTCTCGCCTTTGCCTGAGACCATGGCCTCATAGGCTTTTGCCACCCTCTCCCAGCGTTTGTCCCTGTCCATGGCGTAGAAGCGCCCCGAGACAGTGGCTATCTTGCCTGTGCCGCATTCTTTTAAGCGGGCGCTCAGCTCTCTGATGAAACCAAGTCCGCTGTCAGGAGGGGTATCCCTGCCGTCAAGTATGGCGTGAACCCGAATATCGCTTACCCCCTTCTTCGCTGCTATATCAATAAGGGCGTAGAGATGGTCTTTATGGCTGTGAACGCCGCCGTCAGAGAGCAGCCCCGTTAGGTGAAGGGCCCCGCCGCTTGCAAGCGTCTTATCAAGCAGCTCTGTTAATACGGGGTTTTTGGCCAGAGTCCCGTCTCTGCCTGCCTTGGATATGCGTGTAAGCTCCTGGTCTACGACACGCCCAGAGCCCATGGTAATGTGTCCTACCTCGGAGTTGCCCATCTGTCCATCAGGCAGTCCCACGGCCGCGCCTGAGGTGGCAAGCTCTGTCCACGGGTAGGTCTTGTAGTAGGAGTCAAGGTTCGGCGTAGAGGCAATGCGTATGGCGTTGCCTTCCATGCGCTCGTTAATGCCCCAGCCGTCAAGTATCATAAGACAGAGTCGTTTCAATGTGTATTCCTTTGGTTTTTATCTGCGCCGTTATTGCACAAAAAACTTATCTTGCATCGGGGTTCATATGAAGAGTGTTCCATTCACCGCAGAAGGAGCATCTGCCGTACCACTGCCCGAAGGTGGTGGAGCATTGGGAGCAGGTAAAGGACGGAGGTGTGTGCAGCATATCAATATTAATGGCTTCTCTGAATAAATCCGCGGCCCGGGTATGACGGTCCTGTCTGAAGTAGGCCGTGGCAAGGAGAATCTTTGAGTAGTAACTATCTTTGCCGCGGGCCGCAAGCCCTTCGAGCTCATCTACGGCCTTATCAATCATCTCAATACGGAGATAAAATCTCCCGCGAAGTATATTAATATTTATATCATCAGGCCTTGCGGCCAGCTCTTTGTCATAGAGCTCTATCATCTTGTCCGGAGCTGATTGCCCTATCTGATAGTCCTCTATCCTCAGCAGTAGCACGGCACTGCCCGGGGACTTCTTGTATGCCTTCTCCCATACGGAATGCCCTTCATAGGCCCCGTATTTTTTTGAATAAACATCTCCAAAGAGCACCTGGGCAGGGACAAAGGTATCGTCTTTTTTAAGTGTCTCTTTAAGAATCTCCTCTGCCTTATCCAGGTCTCCGGCCTCAAAAGAGAGAGATGCCTGCTCGTAGAGCAGCCCCGGAAGTTTACCGTAGTCAGTAACAGAGCTGCGGAACCAGCCCTTTTTGTGACCTTCAAGAAGCCGCTCCTCAAGGGCAGCGGCCTCTTGCCAGGCCCCCTCGTTTATCTTGATCTCACGGAGCTCTTTAATGGCGTACTTATTACCCTTGTCTATACTCAGTATCTCCTCAAAGGCACGGGAGGCCCTATCGTTCTCGCCGGCAGCTCTTGCGGCCTTGCCAAGGGCAGTTAGTATGACTACGGATGTGGGGTTATGAAATAACTCCGTCTCAAGAGCATCAATGGCCTCATGGGCCTGGCCTTCGCTCATAAAGGTCTCGGCAAGGGCAAGCGTCATGGCCAGGTCTCCGGGCAGGCTGAGCAGGGCCTTCTCAATATGCTCGCGCGCGCCCTTGAAGTTCTCACGGGCCATCTCTTCAAGACCCTTGCGATAGGTCTCTTTGGCTTCCTCTACGGCCCTGGCTGCTTTGCGTGCCTTCTTGGCCTTAAGAGACCTCATGGTATCGGATATAATAGAGTCCAGGCCCATGAGAAAGACACCTGTAAGAAAGCTTAGAAAGAGTACGAGAACAAGGGGCAGAGTGTAATTATAACTGCTGCTGAATACCACGGTGACGTTGCCGGGGTTCTCTATGTAGAGATAAAAAAAACTTGAGAGGGCGATTATGGCAAGAAAAAATATAAATTTAACGTTCATTCTTCCTTCTCTCTATGGTTAATGATTTTGCGGCTACGCAATTTGTCCCGGTCGCTGCTTTTTTTAATTCTCACCTGCGGGAGAGTCCTTATACGGAGCCGCCCGTTTCTGTAGGCTCAACCTCATTGCGCTTTAATGGGAGTAGGGTTCTCCTCTTAATATGGTAAAGGCCCTGTAGACCTGCTCGGCAAGTACAAGGGCCGCCATCTCGTGAGGCAGTGTCATGGCAGATAGCGAGAGGGCCATGTCAGACTTTTTGATGAGCTCTCTATCAAGGCCGTAGGGGCCGCCTATGATAAAGGTCAAGTCGCGGCCCTCGGCAAGGCGCTTCTCTATAAAATCAGCAAAGGCAGTGGAGGTAAAGGACCTGCCCTCCCTGCGCTCTGTAAGCGCCACCCTCATGGCGCTGCTGCCTGCGAGGCGTTTCTCAATCCTCTCGGCCTCTTCTTTAAGCCCTTTCTCATGGGAGGCTTTTTTTCTGAAGGTACTGTCTTTAATCTCCACTACCTCTACACCACAGTAATGGACAAGTCTCTTAAGGTACCCGGTAAAACCATCTCTAAGGTAACTTTTTTTTAAGGTGCCAGTGAGCACAAAGGTTATTTTCATGGTCCACGGAAAGGGGGTTTATCCTTCAGGCAAGCCTTTGCGCTCTTTATGTGCGGTCTGCCTCTTCCCATAATCTCCAGATGGTCTTCAATGAGTATCTTTACGTACTTAAGGGGCGTGGTCTTAACTTATCTGAGCTTTGCCTGCCTCCAATAGCAGGGATATTTTTAATATCACCTTTGCAGACAGGGGATCTTAAAGACTGCCCAGGAGTTTCTTGAATCTGTCGAAGTCTGAGAGGTGAGATATTAATACCAATCCCCCTCCTGCTCCCCCTCCTGCGTATCCCCTATCCCGCGCATACACCGTACATATACGCGGTAAAGGCTCAGGCTTTTTTCAAGACCTTCTTTTTTCTCGGGTTAAGCTCCACCACCTCGGCATCGGCCCAGAGACCTTAAATATCATAATAGCTTCGAAGTGAATCAACAAAGACATGGACAATAATATCGCCGTAGTCCAGCAGAGCCCATCGGCCCTGTTTTATTCCCTCTGTGCCAAGCGGGCGCTCGCCCCTGGCTTTAAGGCCCTCTTCGATATTAAGCGCTATGGCATGAACCTGCCGCTCAGAGCTTGCTCCGCAGATGAGGATATAATCAGAGATTGATGATATCTTCTTCAGCATCAGTACTACGGGATTTTCCGCCTGTTTTTGTACGGCGAGGCGCGCCGCGGTTAGAACCTTTGCCTTTGGATACAGTGTACTGCCCTCTCTTTCGTATTAATATTAGACGTAAAGTTTATGCTCTATTATATACTCCGCCACCTCCGGGCACAAGAGATACCTTATGGATAACCCTTCTGCAACTCTCTCTCTTATATCAGATGAGGAGATGGCCATAAGCGTAGTGCCAAGGTATGTAATTGAAGTGCCCGATGGGCCCACATAGGAATCGCTCTCAGTGGAGTAGCTGTACATCTTGGCCATGACCTCGGGCAGGACCTCTGCGATTTTTTTTATGGGCGTATGAGGCCGCTCCACTACTACGAGGCTCGTAAGGCTTAAAATCTCCTCGTACTCGCACCATGTGGTTATATCGTTAAATGAATCCGCTCCGATAATCAGGCTCAGCGAATCTGTACCAACCCCTACTTTGCTCCTCGCCATGAACCCCCTTAAGGTATCAACGGTATAGGATGGGCCTTGGCGTAAAATCTCAGCATCGGATACTTCAAAGCAGGGGTTGCTCCTTATGGCAAGCTCTGTCATGGCAAGGCGTTTATCCGCACTTAGAGTATCTCCACCGCCTTTATGCGGGGGCACGGCAGCGGGTACAAAAATCACCTTATCAAAACCAAGGCCCTCGCGCACCTCTTCCGCAAGTCTCAGGTGTCCGTAATGCACGGGGTTGAAGGTGCCGCCAAAGAGGGCTGTCTTCATGGTAAAATAAAAACTCCTTAAATAAAATAAGTACTTATATATGCTATTAAATTAAAAAAGCCATGTCAACGCTTTTTACTGTCTTTAACCTGCAAGAGCACAAAACCCCTCCTTTTGGGGGATTGACACCCCCGTGGGCCTCATGATATAAAACTCACAAAATGAAAAACATGTCTCTTTGATTCTCTCATTTTTGTCTGTCCAAGATATAATGTTGGCTGTTTTTTTGTCTCAAATATTCTTTATTTACAGTACTTCATAAAACCGCAACCCTATAAAAAGAGCAGGAGATGTCCACCATGAGATTGTTCTTCTTACCCCTACTGCAGATTCTCTTATTCTTACCTCTTACAAGCCTTGCCGCAGACAGCGGTCATAAGACCGGGATGCAAAATTATAATAAAACCACCATGTCAGAGGTCCAAAGGGCCGGGATTGTAGAATCCTACGGCACTCTGCCCCTGTATTTTATTGAGAACAACGGGCAGGCTGATAAGGCCGTTAAGTTTTACGAGAAAGGCGCGGGGCATGCAACTTTTTTTACAAACGAGGGCGTAGTTCTCTCTCTTGCCGCAGGTGCTGATATTGACGCAACGGCACCTCAGGAGAGCGGTGTAGATGATTTGACTCCAAAGAAGAGCAAGCATGGGCTCATTGAGGTGGTAAGGCTCTTTTTTGTGGGGGCGGATAAAAACGCCAGGATAACCGCTGATGCTAAGATGCCGGGACGGGTAAATTACATCACAGGTAAAGACAAAAGCAAGTGGCAGAGTAATCTTCCCACCTATGGCGCCATTACCTATGAGAACGTCTACAATAATATTGATATTAGATTTTACGGCAACAACAGAGATATTGAGCATGACGTAATAGTGCGCCCCGGCGGAGACCCCTCCCTTGTGAAGTTTGCCTACAAGGGTGTGAAGGGCGTGAAGATTACCGAGACAGGGGACCTTGAGGTTAGCCTCAAAGAGGGCAGCCTTATTGAGAGAAGGCCCTTTATCTATCAGGAAATTAAGGGCGACAGGGTGGCGGTTGAGGGAAGCTACAAGGTCCTGAAGGGCGAGGACGGTACCTTTGTATATGGTTTTACCGTTGCCGCCTATGATAAGACAAAAGACCTTATTATCGACCCTGTGCTTGAGTACTCCACTTATCTTGGCGGCAGCGGCACTGACAGCATACAGGGTATCGCCGTTGACAGCTTCGGCAATATCTATGTTACGGGTTATACCAAGTCTGTGGACTTTCCTCTTGGTTCGCTCTCCGGCATGCAGGAGGTATATGGCGGCGGCCTCTTTGACGCATTTATAACCAGGCTGGACCCTTCCGGCGCTTCGCTCTACTACTCCACGTACATCGGGGGTTCCGGTAGCGATATGGCGTATGGTATAAGCATAAACAGCCTTGGAGAGGCTTACGTGACGGGACAGACCGATTCAGTGGATTTTCCCGTGGTCAGCCCTGTTCAGGCCACACTTTCCGGGGCAAAAGACGCCTTCCTTGCAAAACTCAGTGCCACAGGCTCAGCCCTCCTGTTTTCCACATATCTTGGAGGCACAAGTAATGATTATGCCTTTGGCCTTGGTCTTGATGATACGGGAGCCGCTTATGTGACGGGTTGGACAAGTTCTGTTAATTACCCAACGGTAAATCCCCTGCAGAGCGCCAACGCCGGAGTCTGGGATGTCTTTCTAACCAAGGTGCCTTCCGTGGGCTCGCCCATTACGTACTCCACGTACATTGGCGGCGGGGGCGGTGATTATGTAAAAAACATGGTCGTTGACGGTGCGGGTTCAGTCTCTCTCGCCGGATACACGAATTCCGGTGATTTTCCCATAGTCAATCCCCTACAGGGCACTATTGCCGGTGGAAACGACGCCTTTATAACACAGGTTGATTCCGCCGGCTCAGCCATAACCTTCTCCACATTCATCGGCGGTACAAGCGATGAACTTGTAAACGGCATAGCTCTTGAGACCTCGGGCCTTGTATGTATAGCCGGCAGGACAGCTTCTACGGATTTGCCTGTTGTTAATGCCGTCCAGCCCGTCTACGGCGGAGGCAACACCGACGACTTTGTCACCTGCGTAGACCCTGCCGCCTCGGCCATTGTGTACACCACGTACCTTGGCGGCTCTGATTTAGAGGGAAGTGATATCGACATAGCTCTTGACAGCGCAGGCGCGGCCTATGTAACAGGCTGGACCAGGTCTCCGGATTTTCCAATGGTAAACCCCGTACAGGGGGTCTCGGGCGGTCAGACGGAGACATTCATCACAAAGATACGGCCCTTTGGCACGGCTTTTGTTTACTCCACCTACCTTGGCGGAAGCGCATCAGACGGGGCTACCTCCATAGCCCTTGACAGCTCAGGCGCGGTCTATGTGGCAGGCTGGACCTCTTCTGTGGATTTTCCCGTGCTTAATGCCTTTCAGGGGGTTAAGAACACCTCGAATGACGGCTTTATCACCAAGATAACTCCGGCTCCGCTCCCTGACGTGACCCTTGCCTTCGTGCCTGACGCACTCTCTGTTGCCCTTGGCTCCACCTATGGGTATACGGTTACGGCGATTAATACCACGGCCATTCAGCAGTGCTTTCAGTACTGGGAGAACGTTACCCTGCCCGATACTACCATCTATCCCGGAGCAGGGGGAGAGCTCTTCGGCCCCATTGACGTATGCCTTGACGCCGGGGGGTCTCGGTCAGTACACCTTACACATGGCATTCCCATGATAGCCCC
>JAJRZX010000085.1 GCA_024275045.1 Deltaproteobacteria bacterium | reverse complement strand
GTAATCTTTCCGCGTTTATTGGTAATAACTATGCCAAAGGGCAGAGGGTTCTCAACCCTTGTAAGCACTATGGTAGCCATGGACTTTCTCTTCTTGTGAAAGGCCAGGGCCTCTTTGAGGTTTATATCCGTAAGCACATCGCCGCTTATTACAAGCGTGGTCTCGGGTTTTTTATACCCTCGCATTGCCGCGGCAACGGCTCCTGCTGTTCCCAGATCCTCTGTGGCGGTAACATAATCCATGGCTACCCCGTAGCTTGACCCATCACCTATATGGTCTGATATGGACTCGGGGTGAAAGTACAGCAGGGACGTAAGCTCTTTAATGGAGTGAGACTCAAGGAGTTCGACGATATGATCCATAATGGGCCTGTTAACCATTGGGACCATGGGTTTGGGAAGGGTGTTGGTGAGGGGCCTGAGCCTGGTGCCGAAACCACCCGCCATAATGACGCACTTCATAAAAAACCTCCCTTAATTAAGGCTGCCATTTAAAAACACGCGCGGTCCCACAAGAGGAACCGGGATTAGACAGAGAGGAGAGACTAAACCCATATTCGTACAGAACCAGCTTACAAAATGGCGCCGTGACGTAATCAGGGTTGTAAAAGCATGCACATATATCTCAAATGAAAACCCGGAGCAATCTCGGCCTTACAAATGCTGCTAATATTCACTTCTTTTTAAGATAGTAAATATAATTTTATCAGCAAAAAACCTAAGCGTCAAGGCCGCAGCAAGGCAAATTTAAATCTATCATTTAAAGGGACATGAAGACAGGGCTAAGGGCGTGTATGAGGTGATTTTATACCAAAAATGGCGGAAGGGGGAGGGAGTCGAACCCACCCATCCCCTGTAAAGGCGATAACAGGTTTTGAAGACCTGCAGGACCACCGGGCCCTATCCCCTTCCAAAAAAATACAAACAGTATTTTAACATAAAAGAAAACCCTTTCTCCTACTTTCTTTTGGAAAAAAGAAAGTAGGCAAAGAAAACCAATAGGGGAACTAAAGCAGGTTTAGTGAACTTACAGACATCCCCCGCAAAACAGGAAAAAATCACACCTGCCTATTCGAGAGGGCGGGTCTTCCATCTTCTGTGAACCCAGAACCACTCGCCGGGGTTACGGCGCACGGCCTTCTCTATGGCAGCGGTAAAAGACGCGGTATTCTCAAGGGCGTCGCTTTTTTTATCCCCTGTACGAACAACCTCAATCTCAGGACCTATGGTAATAATATGCCTCTTATTCTCACGGTGTATGAAGGCGGGGATTACAGCGGCGCCGCTTACCGCGGCCAGCATGGCCGGGCCTTTATTGGTGCAGGCTGGGGTACCAAAAAAATCTACAAAGACACCCTCAACCCGCGCTACGTTCTGGTCAAGGAGTATGCCCGCTATGCCATTGGCGGAGAGGGTCTTAAGGAGCCTTCGCATGGACCGTTTCTTCAGCACCATGGCATGGCCGTGACGCGTACGCATCCACTCCATGAGGCGCGCAGCAAGGGGGCTGTCCATATCCCTTACCACAACGTCCATCTTATACCCCATGATGGCGAACCACGTTGCCAGAAGCTCCCAGTTGCCAAGATGAGCGGTAAGTATGATTACGCCTTTACCCCTTTCAAGTCCCTTCTCAAGGTGCTCCAGCCCCTCGCACTTCACATACTTCTCAAGAGAACGACGGCTGAGCCACGGCGTTCTCATTACCTCCATCAGGGTAAGACCAAGGTTCATAAATACCTCTTGCGCAAGTCCCCTGGCACGCTCCTCCGAGTAACCCGCAAGGGCCAGATTTTTTAAGACAATCTCCCTGTGCCTCTTATCGATTAGATAAAAGAGCCGCCCAAGCCCCGCTCCTGCTCGGCCTGCAAGGAAAAGAGGGATGTGGCCCAGAAGAAATATAAGGCACTTAACAAGGGTAAATATCACGACCCCGTCCCCTTGGCGTCCCCGGCCTTGCCCACAAAAGGCGTCATTACACGTTTAAACGTGCTTTTTTCTTTCAGCCTCACATCAATGGAGAGGGCATAGGCGGCAAGGTCACTGCCTTGTAAGAGGGGCGAGAGCTTTACTCCGTCTTTTTCCGTGGTAATAATGGCCTCCGCGCCTGAGGTTTTCATCTTTTCCCTGATAACGGCCATATCCTCTGCCTTGTACGGATAGTGGTCGCTGTAGGAGATGGTTCCAAGAAGCCTAAGCCCCCAGTCCTTAAGGGTACTGAAAAACGACCTTGGCCTCGCTATCCCCGCAACTCCAAGAAGAGCTCTGCCTTTAAGGTCCGCACGGGTAAGGGATTCATTGGTGCACAAATCCGTCACCGCACCCGGCGTATAAACAAACCCTGTGCTCTCAAGATTATACGCGCGGAGCAGCTCTTTATCTCTATCATTAAGCAAACCGCCCTTTACCAGCACCATATCAGCGCGCTTTAAGGCGGATACCGGCTCCCTAAGGGGGCCAGCGGGAAGAAGCCTCGCCCCTGCCAGAGGCACGGTCCCGTCAAGAAGGAGTATATTCAGGTCTCTATCAAGCCTTACATGCTGAAAGCCGTCATCAAGTATTATAACTGTTGGAGCAAACTCCTTTATGGCGAGCGTGCCCGCGGCAAAGCGGTCCGCCCCTACTATTATAGGCACCCCGCTTAAGCGCCGCGCCATGAGAAGGGGCTCGTCACCTGCCTCTGCGGCCCCCAGTAATATCCCCGCCTCTCCTTCCTGGCCGTTACTGACGATGCCACAGCCCTTAAGGGAGCCTCCGTAACCTCTGCTGATGACCACTACCCTTGCTCCCCGCTTCTGAAGGTAGCGGGCCACATACATGGTCATGGGGGTCTTACCCGTGCCGCCGGCCGTAAGGTTGCCTATGGAAATCACCGCACATGGCAGAGTCCTGGACCTTAAGGCGCCGGCCCTGTAGAGGCCGAGGCGCGTCCTTACTCCGGCCTCGTAGAGATATGAGAGGGGCTGGAGCAGGGTCCATACCCCGCCCTTGCTCTTACCCTGTATGTATGACTCCACACCTTTTCTTACAAGACCGCCCATATATCACACCTGATTTTTTTATTGCCGCAAAGCGCGGCACACTTACTCTTATTAAGTTTCTAAGACAAAGACAATATGAGTACAAATTATCACAAAAGCCCCTCAATGACCTGTAAAGTCTTTCTTACTGCCCCGCTATTTTTTTTAACCACCTCTCTTGCTGCCGCGCCCATGGACTCTCTTAATTTTTTATCTCCTGCAAGCCTTCCAAGCTCCGCCGCCAACTCCCTCTGGTCCCGTACCATTACTCCGCCCCCTGCCTCTGAAAGGAGCTCTGCCATAACCCCACAGGTATGAACATAGGGGCCGAATAAGACCGGTTTACCAAGTGCCGCCGGCTCAAGCAGGTTGTGCCCCCCAATGCCCGGCACAAGGGAGCCGCCAACAAAGGCCACATGAGCGAACTCGTACAGAGAGTTGAGCTCTCCCATGGTATCAAGGAGAAAAACTTTTGCGCCTCCATCCCCCTTGTCTTTACCGGCCTTCTCTGTACTTGCTTTGGGTGCTGAGCGTTTATCATATGTAAGGCCGCTTTTATTAATAAGCCCCTCCACCTCGGTAAACCTCTCCGGGTGGCGAGGCGCTATTGCAAGACGCAGATTGCCGTACCGCTCCAGAAGCTCCTTAAAAGCAGAGAGAATAATCTCATCCTCGCCGCTATGCGTGGAGCCCGCGACAAATAATATCTCGCCTGATTTCAGCCCAAGGTTTTTCTTAAGTCCCTCTGTAAGGTGAGTCCCACTGCCGGGCCTCTGGTCGAACTTCAGGTTGCCCGTAACCATGGCCTGCTCTTCACGCACCCCAAGTGCCAGCGCTCTCTCAAAGTCCGCACCCGTGCCTGCGCAGAAAAAACTTATCTTTGAAAAAATATCTGCAAAGAAAAAACCGAACTTCAAAAATCTTCTAAAAGACCTCTCTGATATACTCCCGTTAACAATGACTATTGGAACGGAGTTATCATGAAGGGCCTTAAAGAGGTTTGGCCAGATCTCTTTTTCCGTATCAATAAAAATATCAGGCTTGAATTCTCTGATGACATTTTTTACTGCCCATGAAAAATCAAGGGGAAAGTACACAAGGGCGTCTATAAGGGGCCCGCACTCTGCCGCTGCCACGGCCTGACCTGTGCGCGTGGTAGTTGAAAACAGTATACGCGCATTGGGATGATTTTCCCGAAGCACCTTTAGCAGAGGTAATACGGCTCTGGTCTCGCCAACGCTTACGGCATGAATCCATATACCCGGGCCGGGCCCGGATAAAGAGCTGAGTTTCTCTCTCTTTACTCTGCCGAAACGCTCGCCGAGACCTTCGCGGTACTTCTCCGTTGTTGCGGCCTTATACAAGACATAGGGGAGGGTAGCGGCAAAAAAACCGTGAAAAAGAATATCGTAGAAGAAATATTTCATTAGAGGACTGCGTATAAGGTGATGTTCCAAGGGGCATAAGAGCCGGGTCGGGCCCATGAGAAAACCCCTTTATAAGGTTTGCCCTGTGACCAAACGCTCCGCCTCCTGCGTTAAAGCGTTAAGCTTGTCTTCCAGTGACTTTCGCGCCTCTTCAGTACCTTGGGCGCCGGGGCGTTTTTTTACGTACACGGGATCGCCGTACACAAAAACCCCTCTTGAAAAAAGTCGCGGCACCATAAAGGAATCCCAGCTCTTAAAAGACCTTTTTTTCGAGGCGGCAAAGGCCACCGGGATTACTGGCAGCCCAGTCTTGGAGGCGAGCTGAATAACTCCGCTCTGGGCCACACGAGCGGGCCCCCTTGGGCCGTCAGGCGTTATGGCCAGATCCCCGCCATGGCGCACGGCCTGCAGCATGGCCTTAAAACCGCCGAACCAGCCGCGGGTCGTAGAGCCGCGCACCGAGCGTATGCCAAAACCACGCACTGTTCTTGCCACAAGCTCGCCGTCGCCGTGATGGCTTACAAGTATGGTTACGCCCTTTGTCCCAAGATACGAGTAGGGCATCATAAGGAGCTGACCGTGCCAGAAGGCAAGTATAAAATTGCCGCCATTGGCAACGATTTTTCTGCACGGGCCGTCATTGACATACTCAACGCGCATAGTGAAAAATATCAGCCGAATGACCCAACAGGCAATAAAGGGCGCAAGAGTCTTGGTCAGGGCCTTTAAAAAAGTTTTCATCAAAATCCGTCTTAGACAAAGAAACAAAAAAGGGGGCTAAGTTAAGAGCAGATTTTCGTGCCGCTCCTCCCGCTCTCTTTACAGCCTTAAAAACACACCCCTGTATCCTACTCCTTTGGCGCACCCTCACCAAACTGCATGGAGTAGAGCCTCGCATACTCTCCGTCTTTTTTTATAAGCTCATCATGGCGGCCCGACTCCAGTATGACTCCGCCCCCAAGGACAATAATCCGCGTGGCTCTGCGCACAGTGGAGAGCCTGTGGGCTATGACAAAGGTCGTGCGCCCGGCCATGAGGTTTTCAAGGCCCTTCTGCACCTCAAGCTCGCTCTCCGTATCCAGTGAGCTCGTGGCCTCATCAAGAATCAGCAGAGGCGCGTTCTTAAGTATGGCCCGCGCTATGGACAACCTCTGACGCTCCCCCCCGGAGAGCCTTACTCCGGACTCGCCTATTACCGTATCATACCCCTTTGGAAGTCGAGAGATAAAATCATGAGCATTGGCGGCCCTGGCCGCTGCCACCACCTCTTCAGTTGACCTCTTCGCATCACCGTAGGCGATATTATTGGCAACCGTATCATTAAAGAGCACTATCTGCTGTGAGACTATAGCGATATTGGCCCTTAATGACGATAGGCTAAGTTCTTTTATATCCACACCGTCAATACGTATGGCCCCGCCCGTAACATCATAAAACCGCGGCAGCAGGTTTACAAAGGTAGTCTTTCCCGCGCCGCTGCTTCCAACAATGGCAAGCACCTCGCCAAGGCCCACCTTGAGGTCTATATTATCAAGTACGAGTTTATCGCCGTACCCAAATGATACGGAGTCAAAGGCCACCTCGCGCTTCACGCCTGAGAGCTCGCCCCTGCCCGTGGCCAGGTCCTTCTCTGCCTTCATATCAATAACCTTGAAAATCCGCGCCGCCGCGGCAAGGCCGTTCTGTATATTAAGGTTCACGCCGTTAAGTGCCTTCACCGGCTGATAGAGCATAATGGTAGCGGCTAAAAACGAGATAAAGTCCTCGGGTTTAAGCTCTCCCGTGCTTATCCTGTGAGATGCGTACCAGATGGTAAGGGCAAAACCAATGGCACCCACGGCCTCCATAAGGGGCGATGATATGCTGCGCACCTTTATGGCCTTGAGCCTGTATCTTGTAAGCCTCTCGTTCTCCTCGGCAAAGCGCACCGCCTCGTACCCCTCCATGCAGAAAGCCTTTACTATGCGTATGCCGCTTATGGCCTCGCTAAGTATGGACATCATGGTGCCCATGCTCTCCTGGCCCTTTGTGGAGACGCGTTTCATTTTTTTGCCGAACCTGCGCAGCGGATAAAAACAGAGCGGCAGAACAACGGTGGCAACAAGGGCAAGCTTCCAGTCCATGCTTATAATAATCGCGGCAAGGACGATAATGGAGAGAGACTGCTTTAATAAGGTGGTAAGGGCGTCAGAGGTGGTCATCTGTAAGAGGTTCACGTCATTGGTAAGCCTTGAGACAATCTCCCCTGTAGGCGTGGAGCTGAAGTACTCAACAGGCATATCAAGTATATGGTCATAGAGATTATTTCTAATATCGCGCACAACACCCTGACCAACAAAACCCATAAAATAGGTCTGCCCGAATGAGCTCAGCCCCTTTACAACACCTACTACGATTATGGCAAGTGGTATGGCCACGAGCATGCTCTCACGTGGTACGCTGAAGAGCTTAAATGGCACGAGGGTAACGCCGCCGCTCCCGGAGCTGAAGAGAAACTTCATAACAGGGCCGATTAAGTAGGCCATGGCACCGTTTGAGAGGGCGTAGCCGAACATGCAGAGCAGGGCCACGGCAAAACTTCCCTTGTAGGGCAGAAGAAGGCGTAATGTCCTTATATAACTTTTCATCTATAATCTATCCGTTATAAAACGTCTTGCGTCTCTGTATTCAGTTAATAAAAGCCGCCGTGGCTCGCGCCGCCTTTTTTACGGCGCCATGGCCGAGAAGGGCCCGTATCTTGCCTAACTCTTTAATAATCTCACTTCTCTTCCCGCTCTCTTGCAGTATACCAAGAATCTCGCCGGATATAGACCCGGCAGTTGCCTCGCTCTGAATCAGCTCTACGGCAACTTTTTTCCCCGCGATTATATTGGGCAGACCTATGAACTCAACATCTACAAGTGCCCTGCCAATACCGTAACTTAGACCTGACATCTTGTAGATAATAACCATTGGCGTGCCGATTATGGCCGTCTCCAGCGTGGCCGTGCCCGAGGCCACCACAGCGGCGTCGCTTGCCCGCAGGGCCTCGTACATATTGCCGTCAAGCACCGTGACATTTACACCCGAGTCCTTAAGGCCCTCGCGAAATACCTCTGATGGTACGCTCCGTGCCGCTGGGATTACAAAACCTGTCTCTTCTCCAAGCCTGCGGCGTATAATACGGGCGGCCTCAAGCATCACAGGAAGGTGCCTGCCCACCTCGGCGCTCCTTGAGCCCGGAAGCAGCGCTACAATGGCACCGTCTTCAGAAAGTCCAAGCTCCTCTCTGGCCTCGTCAGCGGTAAGGGAGCACTTTACCTCATCGGATAAAGGGTGCCCCACGTACTCAACATCCACACCTGCGTCTCTGTAGATCTGCTCCTCAAAGGGCAGAACCACGAGCATCTTATCAACAAGGCGGGCGATTTTTTTAACTCGCCCCTTTCGCCACGCCCATACCTGCGGGCTGATGTAGTAGATAACAGGTATGCCCAGACCTCGGGCAACCTTTGCGAGCCTCAGGTTAAAGTCGGGAAAATCAATAAAAACCGCGGCGTCAAAGGACTCGCTTCTAAGGGTTCTCTTAAGCGCCCCAAGAGTTGCCATAATTTTGGGCGATTTCTCAAGGACCTCCACAATGCCCACCACAGAGACCTCTTTTGAGTCCAGCCCCCGAAGACCGGCCTCACGCATCCGGTACCCTCCCATGCCCCCTATCTCAAGGCCAGGTAAAAGCCTCGTCAGCTCCCTTAAGAGGGAGGCGCCGTGCATGTCGCCTGATTCCTCGCCGCTTACAATAAAAATTCGTTTATTCATAAAAAAGCCCCTCTTCATAAAAAGGCCCCGGGATTGTGAAGAGGCGGTTTTTTTCGCGGGGTTCCGTATTAATACGTCTCTCTAAGTACCCTTGCAGGGGCAGGGGATTTAACTGCGAAATCGGGCCATGGACTTTCTTACGGACTCCTGAATCCCCTCGGCAACAACAAGGGCCCTTTTACCGGCCTCGCCTGAGACAAGGGGGCCCGTGCCCTGGATGCAGGCATCTACAAAGGATTTTATCTCCTCAAGAAGAGAGTCTTTTTTCTCTATATCAAGCTCCTCGTCAATGAGGCTGCCCGGCCCCTCAGCCCCGGCCTTCTGGGCACGGGTAATGGAGATATGCTGCGCCGCGTAATCAATGGAAATAATAGAGTCGTGCTGAAATAGCCGAATATTTCTCCTGCGCTCCTTGGAGACGCGGCTCGCAGTAACATTTGCCACGCAGCCCCCTGCAAACCTCAGCCTTGCGTTGGCCATATCCACGTTTGAGGTTATAACGGGTATGCCCATGGCCTGAATATCAACGGGCTCGTCCTCGCCCACAAGGTTCATGATAATATCAATATCGTGAATCATAAGGTCAAGTATGACATCTATATCCGTGCTCCTCTCGGGAAAGGGCGAGAGCCTGTAGGACTCGATAAAGAGCGGGGCCTTGAGCCTGCCCTCAAGGGCAACTACGGCGGGGTTAAACCTCTCAAGGTGGCCAACCTGAAGAATAACGTCTGAGGCGCGGGCGGCCTCAACAAGGACATGGGCCTCGGTGGAATCCATGGCAATGGGTTTTTCCACAAGCACGTTTACACCGGCCTTTAAGAACGTCTCACCTATCTCAAGATGATGCTCCGTAGGTGTGGCTATGCTCACGGCATCAACAGAGGACAAAAACTCCCTGTAATCAGGGTAGGCCCTAACGCCAAGTTTGCGTCCCACCTCTTCGGCCCGCACGTTGTCTACATCAGAGATACCAATGAGCTCGCAGGAATCTATCTCTGCGTATTTTTCGGCATGGAAACCGCCGAGACGGCCCACACCAACTACGGCTACTTTAATCTTCTTCGTCATGGTGCGCGTCCTTTCCCTTGAGCCTTGCCCTTGTAATGCCCCTCTTAGAGCGTTCCATGAACTCAAGAAATTTTTCGCATGAACTGAGTCCGGCATATCCTGAAGCAGCCTCTCCTTGGCCTCTTTAACCCCAAGTGAGGAGAGAAATATTATCTTATAGGCATGACGTATCTCATCAATATCGCCTCGCGTAAACCCCTTTCGCCTCAGCCCCACCTTGTTAAGACCATATAACCGCGCGCGGTTGCCAACGGCCAGCACATATGGGGGCACGTCCTTACTAACTGCCGATAAACCGCCAATAATGCAGTACGCCCCGATACGCACGAACTGATGCACCGCCACAATGCCGCCCACAATGGCATGGTCTTCAATGGTAACGTGCCCGGCAAGGGTAGCGGAGTTGGCCATTATGATGTTGCTGCCAAGAAAACAGTCATGGGCAACATGAACGTAGTTCATGAAGAGATTGTTGTTGCCGCATACCGTCTTTCGCGCTGCCTTTGTAGTGGCCCTGTGTATGGTGACAAACTCGCGTATGATATTATTGTCACCAAGTATAACCTCTGTCTTCTCACCCTTATACCCCACGTCCTGAGGCGGGGCGCCAACAGAGGCGAACTGAAACACATCACAATCGCGGCCAATGGTAGTCCAGTCGCCGATAACAACATTGGAGGCAATACGCGTATTCCTGCCTATGCGTACATTCTCTCCAATAACGCTGTAGGGGCCTATGCGTACCCCGCTCTCAAACTCGGCAGTGGGGTGAACAGAAGCCATGGGATCAATGACAACCTCTCTCATCTTTGCCGCCTCTTTGGATTTTTTTTGAT
>JAJRZX010000006.1 GCA_024275045.1 Deltaproteobacteria bacterium | reverse complement strand
CTCAACGGATAAAAGGTACGCCGGGGATAACAGGCTGATCGGGCCCAAGAGTTCACATCGACGGCCCGGTTTGGCACCTCGATGTCGGCTCATCGCATCCTGGGGCTGGAGCAGGTCCCAAGGGTTCGGCTGTTCGCCGATTAATAGCGGTACGTGAGCTGGGTTCAGAACGTCGTGAGACAGTTCGGTCCCTATCTGATGTGGGCGCAGGAGATTTGAGGGAAGCTGTCCCTAGTACGAGAGGACCGGGATGGCGGCACCGCTTGTGTTCCAGTTGTTCCGCCAGGAGCAGTGCTGGGTAGCTACGTGCCGAAGGGATAACCGCTGAAAGCATCTAAGCGGGAAGCCCCTCCCAAGATAAGATCTCCCTGGACTTCGGTCCCTGAAGGTCACTTGGAGACTACAAGTTTGATAGGCCGGATGTGTAAGCACAGTAATGTGTTCAGCTAACCGGTACTAATCGACCGTGAGGCTTGATCATTTTTTATTTTTCTTGTTTTACTTTCTCAGACGTTTTAGCCGCCGACTAAAGGCGGCGTGGAGATACAAGCCGGGATAAAGACCGGTCTTAAGCGAAGCGACATACTGATTCTTAGTTGTATTGATTCTACTCTATTCGATTGCGCGATTTTCCGTGGCTATGCAGGAGAGGTCACACCCGTTCCCATCCCGAACACGGAAGTTAAGCTCTCCAGGGCCGATGGTAGTGCGTGGGGAACTGCGTGCAAGAGTAGGACGCTGCGGGAATTATTCAAGGCTGGTAAGGTTGAAAAACCTTACCAGCCTTTTTTTGTGGGGAAAATCTGTTTTTGTGTGTGGAGGGCTGGAGTTGACAGTTTTTTGTAAAAGGAGTAGTGTTTAATGATATTCATGAAACAAAATTAAAGATGGCCGCCCTTATAGGGGGCGGCCGTGGATGCTCCCAAGGGAGCAGCGCCTGCAAATATCTCGTTTTGTTATGAGAAGTCTACGGGCACCGGTTGATTACACCACCTTTTATATAGCACAACCTTTGTTTAGGCACAAGTAAAAAAAAAAGGAGGGGATAATGGCAGAAGTAAAAACGCTGGGTATTGACCTTGGGCCACATTCCATCGGATGGGCCCTTATTGAGGAAGAGAAGATAAAAGGAGGCTCAGGTGCTAAATCGTTGTGTCTGCCCCTGCGATTATTAGCTACAGGTGTAAGGGTTTTTCCAGAGGGGATTGATAGAACTCCACAGGGCTCTGAAAAGTCAAGAAGCGCAAAACGAAGAGAGGCGCGCGGAGCGAGAAAAATACACAAGCGAAGAAATCGCCGTAAAGATAAGTTAAGGACCCTTATGAAAGTTAATGGCCTATTGCCTAATGACGAGGGCTTAACAACTTTGATGCTCATGGACCCTTATCAGCTCAGGAGTGAGGGGTTAGACCGAAAATTGACTCTCCATGAGTTTGGTCGGGCACTCTATCACATCTGTCAGAGGAGAGGCTTTAGGAGCAATAGAAAGACCGATAACCCCAAAGATACGGGTGTTGTGCTCGGGGACATAAATGATTTGAGGGTGGAGATTGAGACCTCGGGGAGCCGCACCCTTGGAGAATTTTTATATAACAAGCATAGTGGTGATAAGGCTCTACGCATACGAGGGCATTACACTCACCGAGATATGTACATAAAGGAGTTTGAGCTCCTCTGGGAGAATCAGAAGGCGTATTATCCGGAAGTACTCACAGAAGAACTCAAGTCAGATGTAGGCCAGAGGACTATCTTCTTCCAGCGCCCCCTTAAGATCCAGAAATTTCTTATAGGTAAGTGTGAGTACGAAGACGGAAAGAAACGCTCGCCTCGCGGCACATGGTATGCGCAACGATTCCGTATGCTACAGGATGTAAACAATCTCGAAGTCATTGAGACCACCGGAGAGGTGCGTCCTCTTACTACGGAAGAGTGGGAGCGCATTGTGCAGAACCTTGGCAAAAAGAAGGAGATGACCTTTGATGCCATGAAAAAGCTACTTGGTCTTACTGAAGAGGCGCGCTTTAATATCGAAGAAGGTGGCAGGAACAAACTTAAGGGTAATGCCGTAGAGTGGGAGTTAAGGCAGGTTTTTAAAAAAGGTACTTATGATAGCCTCTCAGTGGAGATTCGCGACGAGATTATCCATGATGTTCTTTTTCTTGATAGCGAGAAAGTGTTAACGAGGCACGCTCGTACCCGATGGGGCCTTGATGAAACACAGATCGTGAGACTTAATAAAATCAGACCGGATAGCGGTTATCTTCATCTCTAGGAAAAGGCTATTAGGAGGCTTTTGCCTCATCTGGAAGAAGGTTTTGTATATATGGACGCGGTCTCAAGAGCCGGATATAAAAGAAGGGATGAGCGAGAGGTTGAGCATACCCCCCGCCTTGATGCCAGAGATATTCCTGCGCTTACTAATCCCCTTGTAAGGAGCGCCATTCATCAGGTGCGCTCTGTAGTAAATTCCATAACTGGGGAATACGGCGTACCCAGTCTGATAAGGGTGGAGATGGTTCGAGATCTAAAGATGGGTCCCAAGGCCCGTAAAGAGTACAGTATGAAACAGAGGGACAACGAGAGACGTAATAATGATGCGAGGGAACGCCTGAAAGCAGAGTTTGGCATTGACTCTCCTTCACGTGATGACATTATAAAATACAATCTTTGGGAGGAATGTAAGCACGAGTGTCCCTATACAGGGCGCCCTATTCCACAAGGCGCTCTCTTTGGCGGAGACTTTGAGGTGGAGCATATCATTCCCTTTTCCCGCTCTCTCGATAATTCCTATATGAACAAGACTCTCTGTTATACAGGGGAGAACAGGTTGAAACTCAATAAGACTCCATGGGAGTTCTATGGTCATGATCCCAGGCGTTATGGCGAGATACTAAAACGCATTAAACACCTGCCCACCCCCAAGAGAAAGAGGTTTGAGGTGCGCGAGGTTGATGATGATTTTATAAACCGTAAACTTACTGATACGGCCTATATCGCCCGCGAGGTGCGCTCTTACCTTGAGCGGTTGGT
>JAJRZX010000084.1 GCA_024275045.1 Deltaproteobacteria bacterium | reverse complement strand
CGCCTCGGCGAGAAAGGCACCCCCATTGACCTTATCATAGCGCATCATCCCGAGGGTCGCGCCATGGCCAACCTTCACGCTGTTATGAATATGCAGGCAGGCATCATGGAAAAATACGGCGTGCCCATTAACGTGGCAGAGGATATTATGGCCGAGAGGATCTCAGAGGTACAGAGACGCATCATGCCGGCCAATCATATGCGCGCCGTAGATGCAGCGCGTCTTCTTGAGATACCCTTCATGTGCATGCACACACCTGCGGATAACTCCGTGGTGACCTTTTTGCAGGATATTTTTGATAAGGAAAAGCCTGTTTATGTCTCTGATATCCTTGATATCCTGGGTGGCATTGCCGAGTACGAGCAGCCAGCTAAAGAGGTGATGAGCCCTGATATTGTATGCGGCACGGGCAAGAGAAAGGCAGGCAAGGTCTTTGTTGATATGACAGGCGGCACAGGGGGGTCCAAGAAGGCATTCTCCAATTTAGCTAACGCTGGCGTGGGCACGGTTGTGGGCATGCATATCAGCGAGGAGCACAGGAAGGAAGCTGAAAAAAATCACCTCAGCGTAATCATAGCAGGTCACATGGCAAGCGATAATATCGGCATGAACCTGCTCTTTGATAATATACTCTCCCCTGATATTGAGATCGTGGAGACAGCGGGTTTTAGAAGAGTCTCAAGGTCTTAACAAACAACCTGCGTACGTACTTAAATACAGAAAGTGCGGCCGGTGAAACATGGGCCCTTTTCGGTGCGGAGCAGGAACAAGAAACACGGGCCCTTTAGGGAGTGGTTTTACTCACCCGGTCCTCTTTTTATTACGGCGGAGAATCAATAAGATAAAGTGGACAGCGCGACATTAGAGGTACTTGAGTTTAATAAGGTCCTGGAGGCCCTTGCAGGTTTCGCGGTTACGGAGCGGGGGGTAGAGCTTGTCTATGCCCTCAGGCCCGTAGATGAGAGGGCCTTTATAGAGGAGGCTTTTTCTCGTTTTACCGAGGCCGCCTCTTACCAAGAGGTCTCTGGCAGGTTTCCACTTGCCGACACTCATGATATAAGGCCCCTGCTCTTAAGGCCCTTTCCCGAGGGTGCCTATATACCCGGTGAAGAGCTCCTTCTGTTAAGGGACAACCTCACCGTCGCGGGCAGACTCAAGGTGCTTGCAGGTACGCACTTTGTAAGGTCATATCCCAGACTCTCGCCCCTTTTCAAGGGGCTCTCCGAGAGCTCCCAGCTTCGAGATAAACTTACACGCACTATTGATGATAAGGGCCTTATCCTTGACAACGCATCCTCGGAGCTGCGAAGGATCCGTTCTAAACTAAGGAGCTCCAAGACCCGCATAAGAGAGCTCCTTACAGGCCTTATCCAGGACCCGGACTCCAAAGAAGCCATTCAAGACGATATAATAACCATACGCGATGACAGGTTCGTACTCTCGCTGGTAGCGGGTAAGCACTCGGATATACCCGGCGTTATCCATGGCCGCTCTGGCAGCGGGGCTACTTTTTTCGTGGAGCCCATGGAGCTTGTGGCCCTGAATAACTCACTCTCCATACTGAAAAAAGAGGAGCGTGCAGAGGAACGCAAGATATTAAAAGAAGTGACCCTTCAGGTCCTTGAGTCAAGAGAAGAGCTCCTTGGCGACCTTGAGCTTATTGCCTCCATTGATGTCATCGCAGCCAAGGTTGCCTTTGCCGCCAAGACCCGTGCGATAGTTCCCGAGGTTGGCGCTGGCGGTGAGATAAAGTTCTCACGGGCAAGGCATCCTCTCCTTGTACTTAAGGAGCTTGGCGGAGGCTCACCGGTTGTACCCGTAGATATAAGAGTAGGGCCAGAGACCCGCGTAGTTGTAATATCCGGGGCCAATACCGGTGGTAAGACCGTGGCCTTAAAAACCCTTGGGCTCCTTACCCTTATGGCCTTGTCCGGGCTGCCCGTTACCGCGGGTCAGGGGTCGCGTGCCGTAATCTTTGACTCTGTTTTTGCCGATGTTGGCGACAGGCAGGACATCGGCGCAAGCCTCAGCACCTTCAGCGCACATGTGCGGCGTATTACCTTATTCTTAAAGGAGGCGGGTACGGCCTCGCTTGTGCTTATTGATGAGATAGGCGCCGGCACAGACCCCTCTGAGGCCGAGGCCCTTGGCCTTGCCGTACTTGAGAGGTTAAAAAAGGCCGGTGCCCTCAGCGTGGTTACCACTCACCTCAACCTTATAAAGGCCCACGGTGCCGTGAACCCTGCGTACGAGAATGTATCCGTGGAGTTTGATGAGGCCACCCTTGCCCCGCGCTACCGTCTTGTGTACGGTGTGCCGGGTCCGAGCCTTGGTATTAATATCGCAGGGTCTCTTGGCCTGCCGAAGGAGCTTATTGATGAGGCCCGCTCTTATATTAAGGGGGGCGAAGGGGCCTTTGTAGAGTCCATAAGGGCCATAGAGGCTGAGAAGGAGAGGCTGCGCGAGACAAATGAGTCTCTTGCTCTTCTGGCCTCAAGGCGCAGTGCTGAGCTAAAGCGTCTCAGGGAAAAGAGAGAGGCCCTTATAAAAAGCGCGAAAAAGCGTATTAAGTCCATAGTGGATGAGGCCCGGGCAGAGGTGGCCCGTATGAGGCGGGAGTATGAAGAGGCGCTTCGTGAGGCCAAAAAGTCCGGTACCGCAGGTAGTACCGAGAGGCCCGGGGTAAATCGGGCGGCCTCGACTTCTATAGCAAAGGCAGGAGAAAAATATCTTGGTAAATTCGCGCACAAAGAGAAGGCCCCTCTGAACACAAGGCTCCCATTTGAGGGCGAGAGGGTGAGGCTTGCGGGCTCACGAACAAAGGGTCTTGTTAAAAGAGTGGATAAAACTGGGCGAAAGGCAGAGCTGCTAATGGGAAGCCTCACGGTCTGGGTGGATGTAAAGAAGCTCGAGCTTAGCGGTACCCGTGAGAAGAAAGATCAGAGTTACGCCCATGTGGAGTTGAAGACCGATTCAGGTGTGCCTGAGAGTGGCGGCGAAGTGGGGGCAAGGCTGAATATCATAGGGCTTAGATACGAGGAGGCCGTTAAGGAGCTTACGAGGTTTATAGATAACGCCCATCTTCAGGGGCTTAATGTTGTGGAGGTTATTCACGGCATGGGCACAGGCGCTCTTAAGACCGCCGTAGCCGAGCATCTGAGTGCGATAGTAGAGGTAAAGTCCTTTGGTCCGGGCCCTCCCGAGGGCGGCGGCGCCGGTGTAACTGTTGTATACTTAAAATGACCGAAAGTCTGAAAGGTGAACAGAAGCTTGAAAGGTAAGCAGAAGTTAGAAGTGGCCATTGGTTTTCTTTATCTTACTTTCTTTTTTCCAAAAGAAAGTAAGGAGTCTTTTTATTTTTAAGAGTGTAAGGGAATGATACCAAAAGACAAGATAGAAGAGGTAAGAGAGCGTACAGGCATTGTCGCTCTTATCAACGAGTACGTTCCCTTAAAAAAACGGGGCGCCAACTGGCTGGGGCTATGTCCGTTCCACTCCGAGAAGACGCCTTCGTTCTCTGTGAATGAGGATAAGAAAATATTCCACTGCTTTGGCTGCCATGAGACGGGAAGCGCCATTACGTTTCTGATGAAAAAAGACGGTCTGCCCTTTCCCGATGCAGTAAAGGCCCTTGCCCGCCGCTGCGGCGTATCCATTAAAGAAGAGAAGGGTGCAGGGGGCGGGGTGAGAGACTCGCTCTACAAGGTAAACAGTGCGGCAAGGGATTATTACACCAGGGTGCTTTTTTCACGCGAGGGCGGCGATGCCAGAGAGTATATAAAAAAGAGAGGGTTTACCGATAAGGAGCTGGTTGTAAAGTTCGGGCTGGGTTACGCGCCGCAAGGCTGGAGCGGGCTTTTTCATCACCTTGAGCGTGCAGGCTACTCTGCGGGACTCTTGTTGAAGGCCGGTCTTATAAGTAAAGGCGATAAGGGTTCTTACGACAGGTTCCGCGAGAGGCTTATCTTTCCCATTACGGATATAAGAGAGCGGGTAATTGGTTTTGGCGGGCGCGCCCTTGGTGAGCGCGGCCCAAAGTATCTTAACTCTCCGGAGACGGTTTTATTTAAGAAGGGCGAGACCCTTTTCGGGCTCTTTCAGGCAGGGCCAAGTATTAAAGAGCTGGGGTTTGCCATTGTGGTTGAGGGGTACTTTGATATGCTGGCCATGTACGCAGCGGGTTTTACCAATACCGTGGCTACCCTTGGCACGGCCCTTACAAAGGGGCATATAAGGTTGCTTCGCGGGTACGGCGGGAGCGTTTATACGCTCTTTGATTCTGATGAGGCAGGAGACAAGGCCACAAGAAAGAGTATGGAGCTCTTTGTGGGCGAGGATATGAGGTGTAAGGTGGTAACCATTAAAGGCGCCAAGGACCCTGACGAATTTCTGAGGTCCAACGGCGCTGCGGAGATGAAGAAGGCCATTAATAACGCCGTGCCTCTCATGGAGTTCTATCTCAAGGGGCTGGAGGCGGACCATAGTCTTACCACCCCCGAGGCAAAGGCTGTTTTTCTTGATAAAGCGCTGCATTATATTTTACAGATAAAGAATATGGCCGAGAGAGACCACTACGCCTCTTATGTGGCCTCTGTACTTCAGATGCCAGCGGCCTCGGTATACGAGGCCCTGCGCTCAGGTACTGTCTCGTCACCAGAGGATAGGGTTCATGACAGGGCCCCTTTGGATAGAAGAAGCATTGCTTCGCTTAGAGGCGGAGCGCTTGTGGAGTTTATTCTACTGAAGGCCGTTTTAAGTAAGAACGCTCTCTACTCGGAAGCCGTACGGGAGGCGGTGGAGGCCTTTGGTGATAAGAGCCTTAAAAGGGCCGGGCTTATTATCTGCGATGCCATGGACAGCCGCGGGGAGGTAAGGATTGATGAGCTTGCCGAGAGCTTTGAGGGGGCGGAGATTGACGGTTTTATGAAGACCGGACTTCTTGGAGATGCTAATGACTTTATGGAAGACCCGGAGAGGATGTTTAAAGATAGTTTGAAAAAGATACTGAACAGGGGTAAACTAAAAAAAGCTACAAAGGAGATGCTCGGCAGGCTTGAGGACTCGGGCCAGACTGAGCTTGTGGAGAAGATAAGAAGCAGGATTGAGAAAAAAGGTCTCTAAGTATTACTTCATCTTTTGCCTGATTTGTTCGATACATCTATAATGGTGAGTTCGAGAGATATGGAAGATGATGATCAGATGACCGGTTTAGTATCCGCTCCGCCGCTTGCCGATGAATCGGCAGAGGGCGTACCCGTAGTTGAGGCAAGCGCAGTAAAAGACCTGGTAAAGGCTTACCTCAAGGAGATGGGTGCTGTACGTCTTCTTACAAGAGAAGAAGAGGTGCACCTTGCGCGAACCGTTGAGCAGGGCATGCAAGGGGTAGCGCGCGAGCTCCTTAAGACCCGTGTCTTAATAGAAGAGATAAATTCTCTTGAGGCGAGGCTCTCACAGAGAAACTCCGAGGACCGTGAAGTAATAGAGTACGATGATGATGAGGGGATATTAAGCGAGTCAGAGACCGTGCTTAAGGGACTCCTCTCTAATATAGATAAGGCGAGAAAGCTTTACGAGAAGAGGGGCGCTAGGGGCAAAGCCGGGGAGAGACCGCCTGAGGTACTCCTGGACTTGCTGCTTGAGATAGATAAGCGAAGCGGTATCTTTGCCGCGGCTGTTAAGAAGCTTACGGAGTATGAGGGGGAGTACAAAGGGCTGCGCAGAAAGCTTCGAAGGCTTGATAATATTCTGGCCCGCTCAGAGAAGGGTACGAAAAGACCGGTTACGCCCCTTCTTGTAGGCAGCACCATAGAGGATGTGCGCCGCGAGGTGGATAGACAGAAGAAGCTGGAAAAGGCCCTTCAGCGTAAGGTTGGCCTTGATTATGAGGCATTAAGTGAGACCCTTATGGCCATATGCCTCCATGAGCATGAGATAGGCGCGGCAAGGGAGATGCTCATAAAGTCCAATCTGCGCCTTGTTGTAAGTATCGCGAGAAGGTATCTCAACAGGGGCTTGCAGTTCATGGACCTTATTCAGGAGGGTAATATCGGTCTTATGCGCGCTGTTGAGAAGTTTGAGTATCAGCGTGGATATAAGTTCTCCACCTACGCCACATGGTGGATACGCCAGTCCATTTCCCGTGCCATAGCGGATCAGGCCAGAACCATCCGCATACCCGTTCATATGATAGAGACTATTAATAAACTCCTTCGCACGGTGCATTATTTTGTACAGAATAGCGGCAGGGAGCCCACGGTTGAAGAACTTTCCGAGAAACTGCTCTTTCCCGTGGAGAAGGTTAGAAAGATACTCAAGATGGCCAGGGAGCCCATATCCCTGGAGACACCCGTGGGTGATGACGGCGACAGTCTGCTGGGCGACTTTATAGAGGATAAGGACGCCATGGTGCCCCATGACGAGATACTGAGCAATGATCTCAGCGGACGTATGAACGAGGTTCTTGCCACACTCTCTCCAAGGGAGGAAAAGGTCTTGAGGATGAGGTTTGGCATCGGTGAGTCTCGTGACCATACGCTTGAGGAGGTAGGCGCGCACTTTGATGTAACGCGTGAGAGGATACGCCAGATAGAGGCAAAGGCCCTCAGAAAGCTGAGGCACCCCAAGAGGTGCAGGCAATTAAAGTCTTTTTCCTGAAATGTACGTTAAGACTTGTTATGGCAGAAAAAATAAGGAATTAGTTGTTTTTTCAAGAAATATTTAAGAAATATTGATGAATTATTAAAATTAGATGAATTTTCCCCTTGACTTTGCTTTCTGAGTAGATATAATAGAACTGAAATATACACGTTAATAAGATCCTTGTTCTCATGATGGGAGTAAGGGGACGAGGTGAAGAGTGCCATTCTGTGACCTGCAAAGGTCTCTGGGATGGTTTTTTTTTAAATTTGGTTCAGCTGCTTAAAATTATTTTAATTATAAATTATATTTAAATAAGGTAGGGCAGGTATGATGAAAAAAAGTTTGGTTACGGCTATAGCGGTACTTGCGGCTATCTTGTTTCTAAGACCCGCTCCCTCAACAGCCATTACGGTTGCCGATTATCCGGCAAATTCAGTGGCTAACGGTATCGCAACATCAAGGCATAACCTTGGTGACTGGGGCAGGGTAATCGCAACAGGCAACACCACTCAGATATGTGTCTTTTGCCATACGCCTCATCATGCCAATACACAGGCAAGTCCGCTCTGGAATAGAGACGTCTCCAACTCCGTAAGTTATAATGCTTACGGTACCACTATCGCCGGAACTACCGTTAATAATGCCGATCTCGGCGGTGCAACACTGGCATGCCTTAGCTGTCATGATGGGACGACCACATTTGACAGCCTCGTCAATGCCCCGGGTAAGGGCGGTATTACCCCGGGAGGCAAGGATCAGAACTGGGAGTTCCGTATGCCCGGTGGTTTTAACAAAAGTGTTGCTTTTGACCACTTTGATACAAATACTCCAACAAGCCCCTTAAGCTGCCTTTTCTGTCATAGTAACCCGGCATCGGCTGCTACCCCGGACACGGTGCAGGCCCTCTCCCTTGGGTTTGATCTTACAAATGACCATCCAGTATCCGTGCCCTACACAGCCTCAACAAAGGCAAGTCTCAGGCCCGTTAGTACCGTAATCTCAAGTATTGACCTTACCATTGGTATGACCGCAGGCCCGGGCGGCAATACTGTTACAACGTTGGCGAACAATCTTTCGCAGAACCGTTGGGCAATATCGGGATTTATATCAGATACGGCTACAATAGGCTCTCTTCTTAGAAACAACAAGGTAGAGTGCAGCTCATGTCATGACCCTCACTTCCGTAATCTAAGTTATGATGAGGTGGAAAGCACGTACCTGTACTCCAATAAACCAGGCGGCTCAGCATTCCAGTTCTGGTGCGGCAACGGCGGTACCAATCCTGAGGACTGCGCAGATGGTTTCTTTCTTAGAAGGGTTGGAGGTAATACAGGTAGCGGAGTCTGCAGGACCTGCCACAATAAATAAGATTCAATCCCTCTTAGAGATTGATTAACTCAAGACCTGTCTTTATAAATCAAGACAGGTCTTTTTTTAATACACCGCAGGCCACCTCTCTCTGAGCTGTAAAGGGAAGAAGGGACTGTGTGTGAGGGGGAGAGCTGATTTTTGCTCGATAATAAATCTTCAGCTTCATACGTGGGGTGCCCTTTCTCTAATCAATCACAAAGAGACCTCCTGTATGTAGCGCCTTTTAGCAGAATTACTCTATATGTTTTTTGTGAACTAAAGAAAAATGCTCTTAATTCTTTTGACTTCTAAAGTTTTTTTGTTATAATTTGCTTCTTTCCCACTTCAGGGTCTTATTACTACCTGTTTTGTCTCAGCACAGGAGTAATCTGCCTGAGGGGTACAGGATGAGAGCCAGGGTTCGGTACCTGCGTGTAGAGTGGGTAAGCAAACCGCAGCTCTTGGGTTGTACTTTATCGGTCACATGGCATAAGCCGATGGCCGGGAAGTTATATACGGTAATAAAGAAAATTTTATATAGAGGGGGTGTTATTTTTTGTCAGAGGTCAAAGTTTATGAAGGCCAGCTTGAGAAAGCCATCAGGATACTTAAGCGCAAACTGGCCCAGGATGGAACCTTCAAGGAAATCAAAAAAAGAAGGTTTTACGAGAAACCAAGCGTAAAGAAAAAGAGAAAGCGTCAGGAGGCGGCAAAGCGCCGCGCAAAGGCCATGAAAAAATCCTCAAGGCGTCAGTTTGATTAATTAGAGCCCTTTACAAGGGTACTGACGATATCCGGGTCGGCAAGTGTGGATATGTCACCAAGGTCATCTGTGCGGCCCCTTGCAATTTGCCGCAGGATTCGTCTCATTATCTTACCGCTTCTGGTCTTAGGTAGCCCTGTTGCGAACTGGAGTTTATCCGGTCTCGCAATGGGGCTTATCTCTATGCCCACATGCTTTTTAAGTTCATCCAGTAGCTCAGTATCGCCAACAGCGTCTTTTTTCAGCACTACAAAGGCGTAGATACCCTCGCCTTTTATCTCGTGAGAAAATCCTACAACAGCGGCCTCGGCCACCAGCGGGTGTGATACCAGCGCGCTCTCTATCTCTGCCGTACCAAGCCTGTGCCCTGATACGTTAAGCACATCGTCAATTCTGCCCATGAGCCACCAGTCGCCGTCCTCATCTACCCTTGCGCCGTCACCGCTAAGATATTTCCCGGGGAACATGGAAAAATACACATCTTTAAACCGGGTCTTCTTCTCATCGCCGTACATACCGCGGAGCATTCCCGGCCAGGGTCGTTCTATTACAAGCCACCCGCCCTCGTTTACTCCTGTCTCACTCCCGTCTTCTCTCAGCGTCTTTGGCAGTATGCCGAAAAATGGTTTTGTAGCCGAGCCTGGCTTAAGCGTAGTGGCACCGGGCAGCGGCGAGATGAGTATCCCCCCTGTCTCGGTCTGCCACCAGGTGTCTATTACCGGTATCTTCGCATCTCCCACAACGCTGTGATACCACATCCATGCCTCAGGGTTAATGGGCTCTCCCACTGAGCCCAGTAGTTTGAGGCTGCTGAGGTCATGTTTTTTTACAGGTTCGGAGCCGTGCCTCATAAGCGCCCTTATGGCCGTTGGCGCGGTGTAGAAGATGTTTACCTTGAATTTTTCCACTATCTCCCAGAACCTGTCTGGCCCGGGGTATGTTGGCACGCCCTCGAACATGAGCGTAGTCGCGCCTGAGGCCAGAGGGCCGTAGACAATGTAGCTGTGCCCTGTTATCCAGCCGATATCAGCGGTGCAGAAGAATATGTCCTCTTCTTTGTAATCGAATATCCACTTGAAGGTAAGTGAGCAGTAGAGCAGGTACCCCCCTGTTGTGTGAATTACGCCTTTTGGCTTGCCCGTGGAGCCGCTTGTATAGAGTATAAAAAGTGTATCCTCTGAGTCCATGTCCAGCGGTGCGCAGGGCCTGTTCATACCCGGACGCTCTACCTCCTCAGACCACCATGTGTCGCGGCCCTCTCTCATCTCAACCGCTCCTCCGGTCCTCTTTACCACTATTACGTCTTTTATATCCGGGCAGCTAAGAAGGGCCTCATCAGAGGTTTTTTTCATGGCGATTTTCTTCCCCCCACGAACTCCCTCGTCAGAGGTTACGAGCAGACGTGAGCCGGAATCAATCATACGCTCAGAGAGTGAGGAGGCGGAAAAACCACCGAATACAACGCTGTGCACGGCTCCGATTCTCGCGGTCGCCAGCATGGCTATGGCAAGCTCCGGTATCATGGGCAGATAAATAGTGATGCGGTCACCTTTTTTAATGCCTTTACCCAGCAGTACATTGGCAAAGCGGTTTACCTCATAGTAAAGTTCCTGATATGTATATGTCTTGTACGACCCGTCATCACCCTCCCAGATAATCGCGGCCTTATTACGCCGCCAGGACTTAAGGTGCCTGTCAATGCAGTTGTAGGAGGCGTTAAGCCGCCCGTTCACAAACCACTTTATCTCCGGCTTGTTAAAGTCATACTCAAGGACTTTATCCCATTTTTTTGACCAGTTAAGGTTCTCTTCCGCCATCCTGGCCCAGAAACCCTCGGGGTCTTCAATGGATTCTCTGTAGAGGGTATCGTACTCAGCGGAGCTTTTTATGTGGGCCTTCATAGAGGTGTCTGGAGGCGGCGGGAAGAGCCTCTTTTCATGTGATAGAACGTCTATGCCCTCGCCCTGTCTTGTCTTATCATCGCTCAAGGGAAAGCCTCCTTTTTTTTAAGGGTTAAAAGAAAAAAATACTTTATACCCGCTCTCAAGTCAACAACAAAGGGCTTGCGTGCAGCGAATATCTCTGCCGCAGACCTCCTGCCATACGGGGGTCCTTGCATAAACAGGGTGAATATGTTACAAATTTTTATTAAATTTAACCAAGAGGTCTTTTTTAATGATAACCGCTGTAAAGGGTTTTAACGATATATTACCGGCCGAGGGGTTTCTCTGGAGGTTTGTTGAGGATGAGGCCGCGGCTCTATTTTCTACTTACGGCTATGAGGTCATAAAGATACCCGTGGTGGAGAAGACTTAGCTCTTTTCCCGTTCAATAGGGCAGACCACGGACATAGTGGAAAAGGAGATGTATACCTTTGCAGACAGGCGAGGCACCTCTCTCACGCTGCGTCCCGAGGGCACGGCATCTGTGGTAAGGGCATACATTGAGCGCAGGCTCTATGACCTGCCCCTACAGAAGATTTTCTACACAGGCCCCATGTTTCGTTACGAGAGGCCGCAAAAAGGCAGGTACAGGCAATTCCATCAGCTTGGGGCCGAGGTCCTTGGTGACGGGAATCCGCGCGCAGAGGCCGAGATGCTTGAGATGCTCACCCGTTACATATCACGCCTTGGCATAAAAGACGCGTCTTTGCAGATAAACTCACTTGGCTGTAATGAGTGCAGGCCGGGTTACAGGGAGACCCTTTACTCTTTTTTACTTGATAATAAAGACGGGCTCTGCACGGATTGCCTGAGGCGCATGGAGTTTAATCCCCTGCGGGCCCTTGATTGTAAGATAAAGGGCTGTATTGAGGTAACGGCAGAGGCCCCTTCCATAGTGGACTCGCTCTGTACGGAGTGTGACGGGCATTTTAAGGCAGTGGGAGAGGCTCTCACCATGTTAAAGGTCTCTTATGAGGTAAACCCAAGGATGGTTCGCGGGCTGGATTATTACACGAAGACTACTTTTGAGATAGTATCAAGCGGGCTTGGTTCACAGAATACAGTTGCCGCGGGCGGGCGTTACGACGGGCTTGTAAAAGAGCTTGGCGGCCCGGATACCCCGTGTTTTGGTTTTGCCATAGGGCTTGAGAGGCTTGTCATGCTCCTCAAAGAGGCCGACGTGCTGCGGCCTGCCCCGCTTGTGGTATTTATACCCCTTGGCGCTGAGGCAGAGGCCTCTGCAGCAGCTCTTATCCCCGGGCTTAGAGATAAGGGTTTGAAGGTAATCGAGGATTTTTCCGCTGCAACCCTTAAAAAGAGGATGAAAAAGGCCGATAAGCTTGGCGCGTCTTTTACCGTGATTCTCGGCGAAGACGAGATTAGAGAAGGAGTTGCCGCTGTAAAGGATATGCGCAGCGCAACTCAGGAAAAAGTCCCCTTTGATACACTGTACGAGAGGTTAAGCCGCTGTGATTAATTCATTCTTTAATATAACTCCAGCTATATGGACCACGGATCAGGGCTCTTATTTTCTCTACTCCCACGGTGATAAGGTGCCTCTCTTCTTCCTCATATTTTTCTTTGGTCTTCTTATCCTTGCGGCCCTTGTTCTTGTGCTCTGGATTCTTATGCCCTTTTCCGTCTTTGCGACAAAACGCCTTATTAAGGAGTGTGTGGCCGAGCAGAAGAAGACAAATTCCCTGCTGCAGAAACTGGTAGATGCAGGAGACGAGAAAGCCCTGAGCGAGAGAGAGCTGCCGGAGATAAGGCCCATAGAAGATGAACCTCTGGATTTTTAGAGTATAAGCAGGTTTTTCGCCCCGGCAAGTTAAATTGATTTTAATTAATATTTTCAGATATTGGTTCTCTATACCATGG
>JAJRZX010000083.1 GCA_024275045.1 Deltaproteobacteria bacterium | reverse complement strand
TCAAGCTCTACGAAAACACCGAAACTCGTCACGCACGAGACTATGCCCGCGTACTCCTCGCCCACCTTATCCTGCATGAACTGAACCTTCTTAAGGTCCACGACCTCACGCTCCGCCTCCATGGCCTTGCGTTCCCGCGCTGAAGAAAGGGCTGCTATCTCCGGTAGAGCCGCAGCTGCTCTGCCCTGCTCATGCTCTGTGTATTTGCCTGCTATGAGAAGTTTCAGGAGCCTGTGCACCACAAGGTCGGGGTACCGCCTGATAGGGGAGGTAAAATGCGTGTAGTCGCGAAAGCCCAGGCCAAAGTGCCCTGCAAGCCTGTCGCTGTAAACGGCCTGCTTCATGGAGCGAAGCAGCATATGAGTGATGAGTTTTGCCTCGGGCCGACCCTCTACCGCGGCAAGAACCCCGGTAAAACAGGGCTTGCCACGGGCATCTTTCTCAAGCGTAAGCCCGAACTCAGCGATAAACTCCCTGAATGACTCTATGCTCTCTTCATCAGGCACATCATGGACTCGGTACAGAAAAGGCAGCTTGCCCTTTCGAAACTCCTCGGCAACACACCTGTTTGCCGCGAGCATGAACTCCTCTACTATCCTGTGGGCGATATTGCGCTCAGAGCGCACAATGTCCTCTACGCGGCCGTTGATATCTATAATAATCTGCGGCTCGGGAAGGTCAAAATCTATGCTGCCCATGGCAACGCGTTTTTTCGTGAGTTTTTCCGCCAACTCTCTCATGAGCAAAAGGTCATCAAGGAGCCCTGCCGTGGATTTATCGGATTTATCTTCTCCCGCCGCATCTCCCTCAAGGGCGTTCTTCACCTCTGTGTACGTAAGGCGCCTCTTGCTCCTGATAACGCTCTTATAGAACTTACTCTCAGCAACAGAGCCCTTTGCGTTAAACTCAATCTCCGCTGTCATGGTAAGCCTGTCCTCATCGGGGCGCAGGCTGCATATGCCGTTTGAGAGGGCCTCTGGCAGCATGGGCACGCAGCGGTCGGGAAAGTAAACGCTTGTGCCGCGCCGTTTTGCCTCATTGTCAAGCTGGGTGCCCTCGCGCACATAATGGCTCACATCGGCTATGGAGACAAAGAGACGGTATCCGCCCCCGGCGGTTCTCTCTATGCCTACGGCGTCGTCAAAATCCTTTGCCGTCTCACCGTCAATGGTAACAGTGGAGCGGTCACGCAGATCCCTGCGCCCCTCGGCCTCGGTCTGCTCCACGGTAGCGGCCGCGCTCTCGGCCTCCTCCATAACAGAACGCGGAAAGGTTGCGGAGAGCCCGTATTTTTTAAGGATTATAGCGGCCTCTACATCAGGGTCGTCAGGACGGCCAAGTATCTCTACTACGCGCCCCGCGGCAGAGGAGTGCTTTGAGGGCCACTTTGTAATCTCAACCTCCACCATTATACCGTCTGCGGCTTTACCATCACACCCGGCGGGTATGATTATCCTGTCTATTATTCTCTCCTCAGAAGGCACAAGCTCGCATATATTCGCCTCTCTATGCAGCCTGCCCACAAGGGTCTTATTGGCCCTCTGCAAGACCCTTATGATACGGCCCTCGCGTTTGCCGCCTTCCTTAACCCCTTCTACGCGCGCCACAACCGTATCCCCGTGCATGGCCCCGGCAAAACGTCTGCGCCCGATAAAGACATCTGTCTCTGCCTCGCCTTTGTTCTTCTTTATATCGAGAATAACAAAACCAAAACCATCGGCATGACACTGAAGCGTGCCTGTAACAAGGTTCATCCTTGAGGCAAGGCCATACCTGCCCCCGCGCACAGTTACAAGCACTCCCTCGGAGAGCATACGGTTTATACGGGCCTTGAACTTTGACTTTCTCTCCGCAGGCACGCAGAATACCTTTAGAAGCTCGCTCATTGATACGGGTTTGGAGAGCTTCTCATTCATCTGCTCCATAAACCCAACTACTGCGCTGTCTGAGATATCTTTACATTTACTCAACTTCCATGCTCCTCCATATCCAGGGCTACTATTGACTCACTCAGCTCATTGAGACGTTTGGCCGCTGTAACGTGCTCGGGGTGGCTTCTGTAGCTCTCAAGCCCCTCAAGATCGTCAAAACCCGCGATAATACCTACATCATAGGACCTCTCTGCCTTTACCACGTCCTCACCAACGGTAAGGGCTCTGAGGGAGGGAACCTTGCCCATGAGGCCGCTGAGCAGCCCCAGGCACTCCTTGAGATTATCTTCACTTCTCTCTTTAAGCTTGAATAATACTATGTGTATAACCATCTTTAATAAAACCTCCTTGACTTACACACCTTGCTGTGCGAATATTTTTTATTGATAATGGGTTGTATCTGCAAGAGTATTCTAACCCCGCTCCCCCTGTTGCCAGAATCTTTACATGGAAATTCCGGTTTTGTTTCAAAGGGGCCGGGAGAACAGAGGCGGCTGTTACTGTCAACGCCGCACTCGACTCACGGCAGTACGAGAAAAGGGCAAGAATACTCCATAAACTTAAATATATACTGAAAGACCGCGTGGCTCAAGGTTTTTTATCTCCGCCAAGAGCGGGTCTTTTCTGATTATCCTTACCTGCCGAAGTGGCGGAATTGGTAGACGCGCTAGATTCAGGTTCTAGTGGGCTCTGGCCCATGGGGGTTCGAGTCCCCCCTTCGGCACCACCTTCAGCGGCAGGGGAGCCTCCCTGCCCACTTAGCCCTCGCGGGCCACGCCCTTAAGAAAAGACCGGACATGAGTGAATCAAAACCAAAAATCCTTATAATAATACCTGCCTTTAACGAAGAGGCTAATATCACCGGGGTCATTCGGGCCGTAAAGACACATCAGCCCAATGCCCATATCGCAGTGGTAAATGACGGCTCCTGGGACCGTACCGGGGAGCTTGCCGAACTGCACGACGTTACGGTGCTCTCGCATCTATTAAATATGGGCATAGGCGCGACCATGCAGACGGGTTTTAAGTATGCCGCTGCCTGCGGTTTTGATATCGCCGTACAGGTAGACGGCGACGGTCAGCACCCTGCCTCGCAGATTCAAGACCTTATTGATGTACTGCAAAAAACAGATGCCGACATGGTAGTGGGCTCGCGCTTTGTCTCAAAGAGCGGGTACAGACCCTCCATGGCCCGCGGCGCAGGCATGGCCGTATTCTCACACCTTGTATCAATAATAATAGGCGAGAAGGTTACAGACACCACTTCGGGGTTTCGGGCATCAGGGAGAAGGTGTATAGAGTTCTTCAGCAGCCATTACCCTGATGACTACCCAGAGGTAGAGGCCCTTGTCCTGCTGCACAAAAAAGGCTACTCTATTAAAGAGGCCCCTGTGCAGATGAGTCCGAGGACCGGGGGACGCTCCTCAATCACCCCTCTGAGGAGCATCTACTACATGGTAAAGGTCCTGCTCGCCATCTTTATAGACCTTATGAAAAAGCTGGATTAGAGACCCTTCCCATTAAGCGGAGTTAAAGTATATGTATCTATACCAGATACTCGCCATAGTCGGGGCCGTTGTTCTCTTTATCTTTGTCGTGGATTTTGTGAGACGCGGGCTGCTTAAAGAAAAGTACTCTGTGCTCTGGCTGGCCTCGGCCCTTGCCATACTGGTGCTGGCGCTTAAAAAACGCCTCCTTGATACCATCGCAGGCTACCTTGGCGTATCTTACGCCCCGTCACTGCTCTTTCTCGTGGCATTTCTATTTATCATGCTCATAATACTGCATTTTTCAGTAGTCATCTCCATCTTTCATGATAAGAATAAGGTCCTTATTCAGGAGATAGCGCTCCTTAAAAACGCGCTGAAAGAGGCAGGGCTCCTTCCACCGGTATCAGGCAAAGACAAGGGAGATAAATCAACTTGAGCCTCTCACCAGACCCTCTTGCCGCCAAGCAGGGGTGCCGGGGGGAGACCCCTCAGTACAGTACCTGCCTTGTGGATAGATTTTTTTCAAAGCAATGGGCAGCCCCCTTATCCCTGCTTGGCCTCTCCCTGCTCATATTACTGGCCTACTCCAAGACCATACACGGGGCCCTGCAGTTTGATGATACAATCTGGATTACCAAGACCCCAATCATCAGAGACCTTGCCAACCTACCGGCAATACTCACGGGCAAACGCGGACTCACCACCGCAACCTTTGCCATTAACTACGCCATAGGCGGCACTGAGACAGCGGGTTATCACCTGGTAAACATCGCAATACACATCATTAACACCGTACTTGTTTACATACTGCTAACAGGCACCCTGGTACTAGCAGGGTTTACCCTGCCAAGGGCAAGGCTCTTATCACTCTTAATGGCCGCGCTCTTCTCGCTCCACCCCGTACAGACACAGGCCGTTACTTATATAGTACAGAGAATGGAGACCCTCTCTGCCCTCTTCACCCTCCTGGCCCTTATATGTTTTGTAAAGGCCGCAAAAACAGCCTTACCCTTAAAAAAATATATTTACTACGCCATTGTACCCGCTGCCTATATAGCCGCTTTTTACTCCAAGGAAATCGCCATTACCCTGCCGGCCCTTGTTCTTTTATACGATATTTACTTCATGAGCTTTGGGATGCCAATAAGAATCCTTAAAAAATGGCCCCTTTACGCAGGTCTATTCGCACTCTTAATATATTTCACCATAACCACGGTAATGCCCCTTGGGGGTTTTAGCGATATAAGCAGAGAAACAGCCCTTGCAACGGCAACAGTAAAACTTACAACACCCGCATCAGAGCCTGCGCCTGCCGCCCCGGCACAGCCGCAAACATCGGCAGCAGCAGGAGCAGAGACGCAAACCACGGCACCGGGACCTGCAACCAAAGCACCTGTAGACGAGTTCGCTGATTTACCGCCCCTTCAGAGTTTTCCAACGGCAGGTTTCGGCGTTCCCACCACCACGCCGTACCAGTACTTTTTAACTGAGGCCAATGTCCTGCTTTATTACTACTCCCTCCTTATCCTGCCCATAAATCAGAATGTTGATTATGATTTTCCACTCTCAAAGGGGCTCTGGAAGCGGCCTAAACCAAACAAAGGCACCCGTCTCACCATACCCCTGCCGCCGCCTATTATCTCTATTATCATCCATCTCAGTCTCTTGGCGCTGGCTCTCTTCCTCTATCTGCGCTCCCTCTATAAAAAAAGCCCTTCAGGCAGATGTATCTCCTTTTTTATCATCTGGTTTTTTCTCATACTCTCGCCTACGTCCACTTTTATCCCCATTATAGACGTTATATTCGAGCACCGTCTCTATCTTGCCTCTCTGGGTTATGCCGTCATTCTTATACTTATTCTGGAAAAAATCCTTATCAGGCGCAAGCCCCCCTCTGTCCGCCCTACCCGTTAAAAATACGTTGACTTTCAAGTAACTTATATATTATGCTATATAAATAATCGTTGACGATTATAAGGTTTGTCATGATGGCAAAAGCAGACGATACGACAAGAAAACAGAGAGTTCTCATAGCCGAGGATAACGAAAAGACGAGGGCTTTTTTAGCGGGCCAACTCGAACTTTTGGGATACTCAGTTGTGGGCTCCGTAGCCAACGGACGTGAGGCCGTGGAGCTTACGGAAAAGCTCGACCCCGGCCTTATCATCATGGACATTAAGATGCCCGAGATGGATGGTGTAGAGGCCGCAAAAGCCATTAGCGCCAAAAAACCCGTGCCTATCATCCTTATAACCGGTATATCCTCAAGCGAGATACCTGAAAAAGTCGTAGACGCAGGTGTCTTCGCATATCTGCTTAAACCTGTCACGAAAAAACAACTCGACCCGGCCATACGTGTGGCCCTCTCCCGCTTCAAAGAATTTCAGGGCCTCAAAAACGAGGTTAATAACCTGAAAGAGGCCATGGAGACGCGCAAACTCATCGAAAGAGCCAAGGGCATTCTCATGAAACGCTGCACCATTACAGAGGACGATGCATTTAAGGTGCTGCAGCGCTACTCTCAGAAAGAAAATAAAAAAATGCGCGACGTGGCAGAGTCCATAATCTCCGCAAGCAACATCATCTAAGCCCTCCGGGCAGATTAAAAGACATACCTTTCAATCGGCACTGTAGTAATTGAATCAGCCCTAACGGTATCTTAACAACCCCGGCCCGGTAAGAACCGCACTCACGCAATACCATCTCAAGGTTTACCTGCAAACTCGAGTTCAGTCTGCACCCCGCACCCACACACGTAAATTCCCGGGGAATCACCACTACGAGAATAATTCATAGAGCAACCTTAAAAAAATCATCACTCAACACCACGGAAAGCAGATACAGCTGCCTGTAGCGCTCTTTGCTCCACACCCCCGCTCTACGCACGGCGCCGACGAGTAAAACCTTGACTAAGACCAGACCCTCTGATACGTTTAAATTATACAAATGTCGTATCATAACGCAGGGGAGCCGCAGAGGCTGAGAGTTCTCCACCAAAAGGCGGGAGAAGACCCTAATGATACCTGATCTGGATAATGCCAGCGTAGGGAAGCGGACTCGGTTCAAAAAATCACGTGGATAGTTAAGACCCCTCCCGTGACTCGTTATCAGGCCGCCCTTACAGAAGGGTTGGCCTTTTTTTATTTATCAGATTTTTTAAAGCAGGGCGGAAAAATGCTGGATTTCAAAAAAATAACCACACTTACGGCCTCAGGCCCTACGACAAAAAAGGACTTTAGAGAGGTCTTGCAAAGCATAGAGAGCTCCAACCCGGCAGAGGGCCTCACCTTAGAGGCTGCCGCTCTGCTCCTTAATACCCGGGCCAAAGACCTGCTAGGCGAACTATACAAAAAGGCCGCAGAGGTGAAAGAGCGCGTATTCGGTAAAAGAGTGGTCCTCTTTGCCCCGCTTTACCTATCCAATTACTGCGTTAACGGCTGCCTGTACTGCGGCTTTAGAAACGCGGAGGACAAGACGCCGAGAAAGGCCCTCACACCTGCCGAGGTTGTAACCGAGGCACGCGCGCTTACGGATATGGGCTTTAAGCGAGTGCTCCTTGTAACAGGAGAAGACCCGCGCTGGGGAGTTGATTACATAATTTCCTGCGTAAAAGCCGTCTACGCAGAGACTGATATGAGGATAGTCCACCTTAACGCACCGCCTGTTGGGGTAGCCGAGTTAAGGGCACTGAAAGAAGCGGGAGTCGGGGTTTTTCAGGCTTTTCAGGAGACATACCACCGAGAGACATACGCTAAGATGCACCCATTTGGCGCAAAGAGCGACTTTGATTACCGCCTAACGGTTATGGACAGGGCCGTATCAGCGGGCTTTCACGACCTTGGCATAGGCCCGCTCCTTGGGTTGTATGATTACAAGTTCGATTGCCTCGCTACTATCGCTCACTCCGCATACCTGTACCACAAGTACGGAGCCCACGCGCATACGCTATCCATACCAAGGCTGCGCCACGCAGAAGGTGCGCACCTCTCGGAGGTGCCCTTTGAGGTAGGAGATGAGGAGCTTAAAAAAATAGTGGCCGTCTTCCGCCTCTCCGTACCCACGGCAGGGGTGGTAGTATCAACAAGAGAGTCCGCTGCCCTTAGAAAAACCCTCCTGCATATCGGGGCAAGCCAGCTCAGCGCGGCCTCACGCACAGACCCCGGAGGTTATACGGAAAGACCCGATACAGAGACAATAGAACCTGAGGTAAAAGAAGAGAAAACAGGGACCACGCAGTTCGATACCGCCGACCACCGTGGCCTTGGCGAAGTCATGCGCTCCATCGCGGTTGAGGGTTTTATCCCAAGCCTCTGCACCACCTGTTACCGCAGAGGACGCACGGGCGCGGCTTTCACCAATATAACAGGGGCAGGCAAGATGGGAAAAAACTGCAGCGCCAACGCCGCACTTACCATAAAGGAATTTATCGCCGACCACAGAGACGATACATTAAAGGCGCCCCTTGAAGAGGTGATACAAAAATGTCTTGCCGAGATAAAAGACCCGGCCATGAAAAAAGATGTTATAAAAAAACTCCATGAGATTGATAATGGAAAAAGAGATATATATTTTTAGGATAAAAGGTAAAAATGGAAGTTACGATAAACGGGCACACCAGAGAAGTTAAGGAAAACATCACCCTGCAGAGCCTCCTCACTGAGCTCGACATACAGAGACGCGGTACGGCCGTGGAGATAAACAGAGAGATTATCCCCCGCGCAGGCCACGGAACACATATTATCAGAGAAGGGGATGTCATCGAAATAATCACCATGGTTGGCGGAGGATAAGGGGATAAATCCCCTTTTACGTTTACTTGAACATCAGGGGTTTTTAAACATATCAAAGTAAATATTTACGAGAGCGCCTCATACATCTTCACCTTTGGGGGTTTGCGCCCCTTCCATATTTGCTTGAAATACGAAGGCCATTAGCAGTACGGCGCAAAATACATCTTCTGCTCCGGGATAATAAATCCCCTCTATATTGGCGTTACCAGGTTTTGGCGGTACTGAATTTTTCATTCAAAAAAAAGGAGTATACATATGAGTGATACATTAAAAATAGCGGGGCATGAGTTTAAATCCCGCCTTATGGTGGGAACAGGTAAGTACAGCACAAATGAACTCATGAGAGAGGCACTTGACGCATCGGGTACAGAGGTGGTTACCGTAGCCGTGCGGCGCATAGATCTCACAGGAGGCGAGGGCTCTTTGCTTGAGTATATTGATACGAAAAAATATACGCTCCTGCCAAATACCGCCGGTTGTTATACCATAGATGACGCGCTTCGAACGGCACGGCTGGCAAGAGAGGCACTGGAGACGGATCTCGTAAAACTCGAGGTCATGGGAGACGAGAAGACGCTTTTTCCTGATAACGAGGCATCCCTTGAGGCTACGAAAATCCTTGTTAAAGAGGGTTTCAAGGTTCTGGCCTATACAAATGACGACCCCATTATGGCGCGAAAGCTTGAAGAGGCCGGAGCCGCCGCTGTCATGCCCCTTGCCGCTCCCATAGGAAGCGGACTGGGCATAAGAAACCCATATAATATCAGAATAATAATCGAGGGCGCAGGTGTGCCCATTATCGTAGACGCCGGAGTTGGTACGGCGTCTGACGCTGCCCTTGCAATGGAGCTTGGGTGTGACGGCATACTTATGAATACAGGCATCGCATGCGCCAAGGACCCGCTGGCAATGGCGCGCGCAATGGGGCTTGCCACTACCGCGGGCAGGCTTGCATACCGCGCGGGGCGCATACCGAAAAAACTCTACGCCTCGGCATCAAGCCCCATAGATGGACTGATAGCATAAGAGACCATGAGCAAAAAGGACTAAGACTTGCACCCAATACTCTTCTCATACGGCCCCATTGAGCTGCGCTTCTACGGACTCATGTACGTTGTGGCCATTATCGTGGGCACGCGTATCATAAGGAGCGAGATCCGCCGTAAACAAATCGCCCTTACTGATGACCAGGTCTCTAACTTCATACTCTGGACAGTAATCGGTGGTATTGTCGGTGCGCGCCTATACTACGTGCTCTTTAACTTCGGCTACTACATGAGCGTGCCATCAGAGATACCCGCCATCTGGCACGGAGGGCTTGCCATACACGGAGGTATCGCCGGGGGCATAGCAGTGGCGTGGATATATCTGCGTAAAAAAAAGGTCTCTTTCTGGCGACTCTCAGACTGCGTGGCCCCTGCCCTTATACTGGGCCAGGCATTTGGCAGATTCGGTAACTTCATGAACGGCGACGCCCACGGCGTACCCACTACGCTGCCATGGGGTCTGGTCTTCTCACCTGAGAGCGTAGCGGGAAGGCAATTCCCGGGCATCCCCATTCATCCGGTAATGCTCTACGAACTGCTGCTCAACGTAAGTATTTTTCTATTTATCTGGCTGGTGCTGCGCCGCCGTGAACATAAACGCGGTTTTATCTTCGCCGCCTACGTGGCCATGTACTCGGTAATAAGGTGTTTTGTGGAGTGGTTCAGGGCCGACAGCCTTATGTTCGGCCAGTGGCGGGCAGCTCAGCTTGTAAGCATCTCGCTCTTTATCATCGCAATGGCCATAATAATACAGAAAAGATTGTGGGAGCCCGAGGCTCAGACTGCGAAACAAATGAAAAAAAGGCGCAGCCATGCTTAACCGGAGAATGCCCGGCAGGCTTATGCTCATTACCGACTTAAAACTCTTTGCCGATGAAAAAACTTTTTTACAGGCAGCAGAAAAAGCCCTTCGAGGCGGCGTTGATGCCATTCAGCTAAGAGAAAAAACACTAAACGCACGGCAGGTACTCGGCCTTGCCCATGAGCTTAAAAAACTCACAGATAAATTTAATGCAGCCCTTATAATAAACGAGAGAGTGGATATCGCAAAACTCGCCTCTGCCCACGGGGTACATCTGCCTGAAACGGCCTTCTCGCCACGTGATGCCCGCGCGCTCCTTGGAGACAAAGCCATTATAGGGGTCTCCACGCACGACCCTGCCCATGCAGTAAAAGCCGAGGCAGAGGGCGCGGACTACGTAACCCTCAGCCCCATATACCATACCCCGAGCAAGGCCCCTTATGGAGAACCCATAGGTATAAAACCACTTGCCAGTGCAGTAAAAAAATTAAAAATTCCCGTATACGCCCTTGGAGGGATTAAGTATAAAAATATTGCAGAGGTAATGGAGGCAGGTGCCGCGGGAATAGCCCTAATCTCCGCCATACTCGCCTCTCATGAGATAGAAAAAAGCGCAAGAGAGCTAAGAGATGAACTTATATACTATGATAATAATAAGAGTAGAAAGGCATTATAACCTTAAGCCTTGAGGAGTAGTCATGACACAGCTCGTAGAGGCCCGTAAGGGCCTCGTAACCAAAGAGATGAAAGAGGCCGCTAAAAACGAACCCCGCAGCGCAGAGGACCTGCGCACAGATGTTGAGGAAGGGGTTACCGTAGTTATAAAAAACACCAACCGAAAAGGCACCACCGCCATGGCCGTTGGCAAACACCTCAAGACAAAGGTAAACGCCAACATAGGCACCTCAGGCGATAAGGCAGATATTACCGAGGAGATGGCAAAACTCCACGCAGCCATTGACGCCGGGGCCGATGCTGTGATGGACCTGTCCACAGGCGGAGACCTTGTGGCCATCCGCAAAGCCATTCTTGATGAATCAAGCGTACCCATCGGCACGGTGCCCCTGTATCAGGCCGCGGTAGAAGGTGCGCTAAAGGGTAAAAGTTTTATAGAGCTCGAGGGAGAGGCCCTCTTTGATGTAATCGAGGCCCAGGCAGAAGAGGGTGTGGATTTCATGACCGTACACTCAGGCGTAAACCTCCGTGCCCTTGAGAGAATAAAGGGCGAGGACCGCATCATGGGCATCGTAAGCAGAGGCGGAGCCCTTACCGCCGAGTGGATGAGACAGAATAAAAAGGAAAACCCCCTATATGAGGGTTATGACCGCCTGATAAAAATAGCCAAAAAATACGATGTTATACTCAGCCTCGGAGACGGGCTCCGCCCGGGGTGCCTGCACGACGCCACGGACAGGGCGCAGATAGAAGAGCTTATTACCCTGGGAGAACTCTGTAGAAGGGCTCGCGCAGAAGGCGTACAGGTCATGATAGAGGGGCCCGGACACGTACCCATCGACCAGATAGAGGCCAATATAATCCTTCAAAAACAACTCTGCGACGGCGCGCCCTTTTATGTCCTTGGCCCACTCGTAACAGATATCGCACCGGGGTACGACCACATAACCTCGGCCATCGGCGGGGCCATAGCCGCAAAGGCAGGTGCGGATTTTCTCTGTTATGTAACCCCAACGGAACACCTGAGCCTGCCCGGAGTAGATGACGTGAGAGAGGGAGTCATCGCATCGCGCATAGCCGCACACGCTGGAGATATCGCGAAAAACAGGGACTTTATGAAGGAGGACAATAAACTCTCACGGGCAAGAAAAGCCCTGGACTGGGATACGCAGATACAACTGGCCATAAACCCCGAAAAAGCAAAACGCCTCCGTGACTCAGTACCCCCTGAAGACGGAGACGTATGCTCCATGTGCTCAAACCTCTGCGCCATCAAAGTAGGGGGATAAATCCCCTTTTACGTTGGACTTAAAATCAGAGGGTTTTAAGCCATCAAAGGCAGACAGTTACAATAAGGTTTTAAAAATCTTCTGCTCATGGGGTTTGCACCCCTCTTATGTTTGCTTGAAAATCTGAGGGATTTTAATACATCAAAGGTAGACCATCGTAATAAGGTTTGAAAAATCTTCTGCTCATGGGGTTTGCACCCCTCTTATGTTTGCTTGAAAATCTGAGGGATTTTAATACATCAAAGGTAGACCATCGTAATAAGGTTTGAAAAATCTTCTGCTCTTGGGGTTTGCCCCCCCTCTTATGTTTGCTTGAAAATCTGAGGCAGATAAAAACTGAGAGGCAGGCAGGTATGATAACGAAAAAACTACATCTTATACAGAGGACTCAATCATCCCGGCCATGTACCACGGTGCGGTTTCTGCCGCCGTGCTTGGCCGCGTAAAGGGCCTCATCGGCCTTGGAGACAAGATCTCCGCTGGACGCTATCTCTCTTGCCTTATCGGGAAAAGCCGCAACCCCGAGGCTCATGGTTACACTCATGTCATGGGACAGCTCCCTGAACTTGTACCCCTCGATTATCTTCCTCAGACGCTCGGCCTCTCCTGCCGCGCCCTCAAGGGCCGTATGGGGCAGAATAATGGCAAACTCCTCACCGCCGTAACGGGCAACAAGATCGGATTTACGCACCGTATCCTTAACCATAATAGCAAGCTCTTTCAGGACAATATCACCTGTCCTGTGACCATAGGTATCGTTTATGGACTTAAAGTTGTCTATGTCCATCATAATAAGAGAGAGCGGGGTGCGGTACCGAGTGGCACGCATAAAGTCTTCGTCAAGGCGGAGATAAAAATGGTTGTGATTATACAGGCCCGTGAGCTGGTCCCTGATGGCCGCCTCTTGCAGATAGCTGTTCTCTTCAGTAAGTTTCTGAAATACCTGGGCGTTCTTTATGGCGTGAAAAGACGAGTTGGCTACTATCCTGCAAAAGTCCACCTCCTCCTCTGTAAATCCACCGGACTCTTTTTTTGTCCTTAAAAACAAGGTCCCAAGCACAGTATCGTTAAAGACAACAGGCACAAGCAGAAGGCTCTGCCCCTCCAGCCCCTGCACAGAGTCCTTAACACCGTCCATCAGCGGACTCGTGGCAATATCCTCTACTATCATGGGGTCTTTTGTCTTTATTGCCTCGGTTATCTCGGGATACTTCGCAAGGTCTATCTTCTGGTCTTTCAGCCCCGGGGCATCGTGAGAGGCAAGGACATAACCCTCGGTCTTGGTAACAAGGACGATGGAGCAGCGCTCTGCGCCTGTGGCCTCGGCCACCCTTGTGACTATGGTCTTAAATACCTCGCTTGGGTTAAGGCTTGTGGTAATGGCGCTCGTTATCTCCAGAAGAGAGTGGAGGTTGTCCTTATCAGTCTTAAAGTGTTTTACATCCCCTGTTTTCTTCAACCGCTGCTTTACCCTGGAACACAGCTCCTCTCCGCTTACAGAGTGAGTGATAACATCATCAGCGCCCTCGGCAAGCATGGTATCAAGGTTGTCCTCACCTTGATTGTCAGAGATTACCATGATTGACGGTCGTCTTGTTGTATGCATTTGTCTTATCTCTCTCAAGAGTTGAATAGTCTTACTGTCTACGCTGTAGAGATTAAGAAGAACAAGAGAGGGATGCCAGGAGGAGATTATCTTAAGGCCCTTATCAGGCTCTGAGCTTACCCTTGGATTAAAGCCATTGCTCCGCAGCGCCTCAGTATAAACCGCGCTCGGAGAAGATGGTTCTTCAAAGATAAGAATCTTTTTGTTGTCTGTACTCTCTACATGATTAACCACGATATCTATCGCCTTAGCCGTTAAAAAACCCTGACTACAATATACTCCCGGCTAAATTAAAGATTGATGAGAGCAGGAACACCCCGGGGCTCTCAGCTATGAAAAAAGTGCATACCCCGCTCAACTTACCCTTGACCTGTTTTTTACTATGCCTTATGATAAGTATAGTCTGAGTATGAAAACAGCCATTCTCTTACAAAAATCAGGGCCCGGCCCGTACTAACCCAAAAGGCCCTGAGAATTAATCCCACAATCATCATCCCAATAAAATGCGCCGGCGTAGCTCAGTGGAAGAGCAACTGATTCGTAATCAGTAGGTCGGGAGTTCGACTCTCCCCGCCGGCTCCATTTTTTTACTGCTTCTTATCTATCATCTCCAGCAGAACCTTGGCAGGCACATATCCAGGCAGTAACCTGCCGTCCGGGAATATTATCCCCGGCGTGCCGTGTATGCCAAGCTTATCGCCAAGTTTCAAGTTGTTATCTATCTCATCGGTCTTGCATGAGGCAGGAGCCGGAGGCGGTACCTTGCCGGCAAATGCATCGTCAAGCATGGAAGCAGAGCGCGCGCATACTATGGATTTACTTATGCCGTAGGCATCAGGATGTATGGGCAGAGGGAAGAGCTTGATATAAAAGGCAATATCTTTTCTCTCTTTTATTATCTTTTTTATCTCCTTATGCAGCTTAGCGCAATAAGGACACTTGGGGTCGTCAAAGACTATTACCTTTATCTTTGCCTTTGGGTCTCCAAATACAATGGCCTCATCAAGGGGGATATCCTTGAAGACCACCTTCTTAAGCTCCGGACGCTTGCCTATCTTATCAATGGACATAAAACTTACGTTCTGCATCAGGTACTTTTTGGCAAAATCCACATATACCTTAAAGTGTTTGCCGTCACGGGTTATCTCAACCTGCCACAGCCCCTTAACAGGCGCACTCTTTATATCGGTAATCTTGGCGTTAAAAGACTTTGTCTTAAGAAGCTTCGAGGCCTCGGCCTTATCAAGGGTATGACAATCCGCGCACTCGCCTGCACAGCCCTGACCCTGAAAAGCGCCGGCATCTATGGAAAAGACGCTTATGGATAAAAAACTTATAAAAAACACCATAGATATAAAAATTCTGGACATCTTCTGCTCCTTATTCGTTATGGTTTAGTCCTGTAGTTATAATTTAATTCTTCAGCCCCAGCACATCCTGCATATCATATAATCCGGCAGGCCTTGAACTTACCCACAGGGCCGCCACAAGTGCGCCGTGGGCAAATGTCTCTCTTGATGAGGCCTTGTGCGTCACCTCAAGCCTCTCACCGGGGCCGGCAAAGAGAATAGTATGATCACCCACAATATCCCCTGCGCGTATGCTCTGTATGCCTATCTCTTCGCGGCTTCTCTCGCCGATAATGCCCTTTCTCTCGTAAACCGCCACCTTGTCAAGGTCTCTCTTAAGCCCGGCCGCCGCTACCTCGGCTATATGCAGGGCCGTGCCTGATGGAGCGTCTTTTTTATGCCTGTGGTGGCTCTCGATTATCTCAATATCATAATCCGCACCAAGCACAGGGGCGATATCAGCGACTATCTTCCAGAGCAGATTTACCCCTACGCTCATATTGGGGGCCATTACAAGCCGTATTTTCTCGCCTATCTCGTGTACCTTATCGCGCTGAGTATGAGAAAAACCCGTGGTGCCCAGCACAACGGCCTTGCCTGCCGATGAAGCGGCCTCCAGGGTCTTAAGAGATGCCTCGGGGTTGGTAAAGTCTATTATAACGGCAGCGTCCTTAAAGGCAGCGTCTCTATCCGATGTAACCTCTACCCCAAGGGTACCGCAGGCAGCGGCCTCTCCGGCGTCTTTACCAAGGAGCGGCGAGTCCTCACGTTCAAGCGCTCCGGCAAGAGTAATGGAATCACTCTCCTTTATGGCCTTTATGATGGCGGTGCCCATCCTGCCGCCGGCACCGGTTACAGCGGCGTAAAGCATTGTTTTACCTCCCTTACCCCAAGCTCTCATAATATAAACCTCTACAGAGCTCGCTTATATTCAGTGTTGTATTAAAAAATCCTTAAATGCCTTTTACGGCCAGGCCGTAACATTTTAACGCGTGCAGCAGCTTCTCTCTATTGGCGCCGCTTAGCCGTACAAGGGGCAGTCTCAGCTCTTCCTCAATAAGACCGAGCATGGCGAGCGCCGTCTTTGCGGGCACAGGATTGGTCTCAAGAAACATGGCGCGGTTAAGCGGTGAGAGCTTGTAGTGTATAACGCGCGCTCCGTCTATATCACCTGAGAGAAATTTACCCACCATGGAGGATACATCGGCGGGAACTATGTTTGATGTGACTGAGATTACACCGCAGCCGCCAAGGCTTAAGAGGGGCAGAGTTGTAAAGTCATCCCCTGAGAGCACGTAAAAATCATCTATACATAACTCTATTACGCGGCTTACCTGCGCAAGGTCTCCGCTGGCCTCTTTTATGCCCACTATGTTCTTCAGCTCAGAGAGGCGCGCCACTGTATCAGGGGTCATGTTCACCCCTGTTCTACCGGGTACGTTGTAAAGTACAAGGGGAATACTCACGGCCTCTGAGACGGCCCTGTAATGGGCGAAAAGCCCGGCCTGAGAAGGCTTGTTGTAATAAGGGGTAATAAGCAGAGCCGCCTGCGCCCCGGCATCCTCGGCATGACGGGTCAGCCTGATGGTCTCTGCCGTTGAGTTGGAACCCGTACCTGCGATAACCGGCACTCGCCCCCCTGCCGCCTCTATTGCAAGGTCTATAACCCTGTTATGCTCCTCGTGAGTAAGGGTAGCGGACTCGCCTGTAGTACCGCATGGCACAAGGCCCTGCACGCCGCCCTCTATCTGAGACTTCACCAGTTGAGTAAAGGCACTCTCATCAAGCACACCCTCTTTAAAGGGGGTGACAAGGGCCGTAAAAGCTCCTTTTAACATGTAAACTATCTCCTTGCATTAATCCGGCCTTACATGGCCTTTGCTGCCAAACCGCCTTTAACAGCGGTATTAACATGAACTTTTTAAATATATCACAAACACGCGGCTGAGTAGAATTAAACTTCCACCACCCCGCTGTACACCTCTTCCGTGGGGCCTGACATAAATACATGCTCGCCCTCGCTCCACTCTATCTGCAGAGGGCCGCCCTTTAATAACACGGTAACGCGCCTCTCCGTAAACCCCTTGCACCGCGCCGCCACACCGGATGCCGATGCCCCGGTGCCGCAGGCAAAGGTCTCGCCGGCGCCCCTTTCCCAGACACGCATCTTCAGCCGCCTCTTTGAGAGCACCTCTACAAACTCCACATTCACGCGCCTCGGAAAAAACACATGCCTCTCAAGCACGGGACCATATTTCGCTATATCAAAGTTATCCACATCATCTACGAATATAACACAATGCGGGTTACCCATGGACAGGCACGTTACGTTAAGGGTCCTCCCATGTACCTTTAACGGAACATCGCGAACAGGGCCCTCCATGGATACGGGGATGTCTCTACCCTCAAATACCGGCAGCCCCATATCCACCCGTACAAGGCCCTTGTCTTTCCATCCCTTCACCTTCTCGGGCCTGATAATACCGGCCATGGTCTCAATGGCAAGGGTCTTTTTACGCGAGAGCCCTCTCTTCCATATATAAGCCGCAAGGCACCGTATGCCGTTACCGCACATCTCCACCTTGCTGCCGTCGCCGTTATATATATCCATGGCAAAGTCGCCTGACTCGGAGTCGCGAAGTACGAGGGCCTGATCAAAACCAATGGCAGTCCTTCGAGGAGAGACCTTTCTCATAATGGCAGGGAGCCCCTTAACAGGGCGCTTTCCCCTCGCGTCTATGAGAATAAAATCATTTCCCAACCCGTGCATCTTGGTAAAGGATATTTTCATTGTCTTATATGTACTCCTGCTGCATGGGGCTTTTTTTACTCTTTTCTACGCCCCTATCTTGTGCTTAACCGCGCTTTTTGCTCTTAACCGCGGTCTTTACCGGCGGAATTACCTCGCCGCGAACAAGGTCCGCGTAGCTCTCCCGTTTTTTTATGACAAAATACTCACGCCCCCGCACCATAACCTCGGCAGCGCGAAGACGGCTGTTGTAGTTGCTTGACATGGTGTATCCATAGGCCCCGGCGCTCTTTACCGCCAGCAAATCTCCGCCAACGGCCTCTTCCATCTCTCTGTCGCGAGCGATAAAATCACCTGTCTCGCATATGGGGCCAACTACATCGGCGGTTATCACGGCGCCTCCCCTGCCTCTTTGCACAGGCTCAATGGCATGGTACGAGCCGTAAAGACCGGGGCGCAGCAAATCGTTCATCCCCGCGTCTACGATGATAAAATTCTTCTGTGGCGTCTTTTTTGTATAAAGCACACGTGTTACAAGTATGCCGGCGTTGCCCACAAGCACACGCCCGGGCTCGAATATAAGGGTTACGTCAAGCCCCGCGGTCTCTCTTATAACGGCCTTTGCGTACTTATCCGGTGCCGGGGGTTTCTCACCCTCATAGGTAATACCGAGACCACCGCCAACATCAAGATACTTAATATCAATACCCTCTTTACGAAGGGTGCGTACGAGCCTTTTCGTCTTTTTCAGGGCATCCACAAAGGGGCCAACCTGAGTGAGCTGCGAGCCGATATGCGTATCAATGCCAAGGGGGATAAGGTTGGTAAGGTTATTCTTGGCGTACACATACTCTTTTATGGCCTCCTCCCGGGCAATGCCAAACTTGTTTTTCTTAAGCCCTGTTGATATATAGGGATGGGTCTTGGGGTCTACATCAGGGTTTACCCTTATGGCAAATGAGGCTTTTTTACCCAGCCTTCCTGCCACAGCATCGAGTTGGCGAAGCTCCTCGCCGCTCTCTACGTTAAATAAGAGTATGCCCTCTCTTATGGCGCACCCCATCTCCTCGGCGGTCTTGCCAACGCCTGAAAAAACTATTGACGAGGGATGGGCCCCGGCCTTCATGGCTCGGTACAGCTCTCCGCCTGATACAATATCAAAACCGCTGCCCTCGTTCACAAAGGTATTAACTACGGCGATATTGGAGTTGGCCTTAATGGAGTAACAGACAAGGTGAGGCACCTTCTTAAAGGCTGAGTCAAAGACCTTAAAATGCCTCTTAAGGGTTCGCTCACTGTAGATATAAAGCGGCGTGCCAAGCTCATCGGCAAGGCGTTCCACAGAGAGGCCCTCGGCATAAAGCTTATTTTTTCTATAGGAAAAATAATCCATCTAATGCTTCCCTTATTATTTTAGTTGCTTTCAGCTCTGCTCGGCTCTTATAAATGGGCCCGCCTTAATCCCGGCACCGCCCTGCCAGGCCCCTTGATGCTCTATGGCCGCACCTTGTTCAGGGGGCAGCGGAGGCAGCGGTGGGGCTTTTTTGCCGCAACCCGCGAGCAAGACAAAACCAAGTACGGGGATTAAAAGCATAAATGCTATCTGCCTCATTATCTTCATAAGACAACCTTCTTCGCCTCAAGGGCGAGTTCTTTTTTGGCCTTCTTAAGGGCCTTAAGCACATTACCCGGGGCTGTGCCTCCGGCGATGCGCCTGCTCTTCAGGGATTTTTCTATAGAGATGGCCTCCTTTATATCCACACCAAATAGAGGAGAAAAAACCCTCCACTCCTTCATGGTCAGTCCCTCAAGATCCACCCCCTTATCAATACAGAGCCGCACCACACGCCCCACTACCCTGTGGGCCTCGCGAAAGGGAAGGCCCTTGTTCACAAGGTAATCAGCGGCATCAGTGGCATTTAAAAAACCCTTTTTCGTGGCCGTAAGAGTTGTGGCTCCATTAAACCTCAGGCTCTCCATCATGGGAGCGTAGACATCGAGTATGGCCCGCAGTGTATCCACGGTATCAAATAAGGGCTCCTTATCCTCCTGCATGTCTTTATTATATGCAAGGGGCAGACCCTTCATAAGGGTAAGCAGGCTCATAAGGTTACCGTAAACGCGCCCGGTCTTACCGCGCGTAAGCTCTGCGATATCATGGTTCTTTTTCTGCGGCATAATGGACGAGCCTGTGCTGAACTCCTCGGCTATCTCCACAAAGGCGAACTCCTGACTGGACCAGAGTACCAGCTCCTCGGAAAGCCGTGAAAAATGCAGGACCATTACAGAGGCCGCCGATAGAAACTCAATGGCAAAATCACGGTCGCTTACGCTGTCCATGCTGTTCGCCGTAACACGGGAAAAACCCAGGAGCCTGGCCGCAAGTTTCCTGTCAAGCTTATACGGGCTCCCGGCAAGAGCACCGGCTCCAAGGGGCATCTCGTCAAAACGCGCGAGACAATCCGTCAGGCGCGAAGTATCGCGGCAAAACATCTCGTAGTAGGCCAATAAATGATGGGCAAGAAGCACGGGCTGGGCCCTCTGCAGATGCGTGTAACCCGGCATAATTACATCTATATTAGCCTCGGCAAGAGTAAGAAGCGCACCCTTGAATTTATTAAGAGCGCTTAAAATACTCTTTATCTCGTCTCTCAGGTAAAGCCTTATATCAAGGGCCACCTGATCGTTACGAGACCTGCCCGTATGGAGCTTGCCGGCAAGGGCACCGATGAGCTCTGCAAGGCGGGACTCAACGGCCATGTGTATGTCCTCACACTCAGCACCCGGGGTAAAGATGCCGCGCGCAAGCTGAGACTCCACCTTCTTAAGGCCGGTGATAATCTTTTTACTCTCCTGCTTTGTAATAATCCCGGCATCGCAAAGCACCGTGGCATGAGCTATGGAGCCGCGGATATCATGAGCAAATAACCGCACGTCAAAACCAATGGAGGCGTTAAACTCCTCGCTTAGCTTATTCGCGGCCTTTGCAAAACGGCCGGACCATGACTTTTGTTTCTTCATAAAAATATACAATCCTCCTCACTTTCTTTTGGAAAAAAGAAAGTGAGACAAAGAAAACCAATATGGGACGGAGCCTACAGACTCTTAACCTGCACCATGCGCCCCGCGATACCTTGTATTAAACTAACCCTCTTCTTCGAGGCCCTCAATAATTGCAGCAAATAATAACGGTACCATTATCTCGTGATGACCCGTGAGGCTGTAACCACGGCCGCTGCCCATGGTGGGTCTACGCACCACATTTGTTAGCGGCCTGTAGTGCTGGATAAAATCCATATTCACAGTGGTGAAATTCTTTACGTCATATCCAAGGTTTCTCGCAAGCGTCAGGGCCTTTAAAAAGACCTCTGGCATGATAACCGCAGAACCGATATTCAGGTAAACCCCTCTCTCAAGAGAAGAGACAACAGAGGCGAATATCTTAAAATCCACCATAGCCGCACGCCCCGTTGCCGCCCCGTCCATCTGCGGGTGTATGTGCAGAATATCCGTGCCAAGGGCAACATGCACGGTGCATGGTATATCGTTCTTTACGCAGGCTGCAAGTACGCTCTTGTCTTTGTTGGGGTACCTGGAGTTTGCGATAAGCTCGCCAACAGCGCGGCCTATGCCCTTGTCCCCACCTTTTTTAATGGCCCTGTTAAGTATGGAGCCTGTCTCTTTAGCCATGCCAAAGGCCCCGGCGCCAATCTCGGCGTCTACGTCCTCTGAGGTACACCCGGCATAGGCTATCTCAAAATCATGGACAATGCCCGCCCCGTTAAGGGCAAGAGATTGTATAACTCCCCGCTCCATAAGGTCTATGAGCAGAGGCCCCAGCCCAACCTTCAGGACATGGGCGCCCATGCCAACGGCTACGGTAGACTCGGAGCGAGCTGCCGCTACAACGGCCCCGGCAACGTCCTTTAAGTGCTTTGCCCCAAGTATCTGGGGAAGAGAACCCATAAAGTCAGCAAAAGTAGCCCCCGCCGTAAAGGGCGTGGCAAAGTCTCCAACAGAGACCTTACTCTTTCGCCCTTTTATGGAATAGGTCTTAAGGCCGCGCGATGATAATGGTTTGAATTTCATATCACTTTAAATTTTAATTAATAATATGCTCCATGCACACCGGGGAGCAATGGAATAAGCAGCCCCTGTCCTTAAAAGGTTGCTTTGAGGATAACACTTTCAAGGCAACGCCGGAACATTGATTAGACGTTCTTAAAGAGCATGCAGTCTATAATCTCGCAGAGTATATGGATGACGGTAATATGAACTTCCTGCACACGGCACGTCCGCTTCGCCTCTACGTTAATGACAATATCCGCCCGTGCAGCCAGCTCGCCTCCGCCCTTGCCCGTAAGAGCTATGACTTTTATACCCATGGCCCGTGCAGCGTCCGCGGCCTTTGTAATATTAGGCGAGGCCCCGCTTGTTGAGATGGCCAGAAAAACGTCTTTTTCTTTGCCAAGGGCGCGTATCTGCTTGGAAAAAACCTCGTCAAAGGAGTAATCATTGCCAATACTCGTTATATTGGAGGTATCAGTAGTAATGGCAAGGGCAGGTAGCGGAGGCCGCTCTATCTCAAAGCGGTTTACAAGCTCCGCGGCCATGTGCTGGGCATCAGCGGCAGAGCCGCCGTTACCTGCGGTAATAAGTTTACCACCTGCCTTAAAAGAAGCCACTATCTCCAGAGCAGAGCGCTCTACAAGGGCGATGTTTTCGGCATTAAAAAATTCCTTCTTGACCTGAATGCTCTCCAGAAAGGACTTGCTTATAAGATTGGTTTCCATATTTTTTTAAGAATTCTCCCTAACTCGGCAGGACGCCGCAACAGTATATCACAGGACAACTTCAGTCCGAAATTCGTCTTACACAATAACCACTTCAGCCAGTGCTGTCAAGGTTTTTAAGGCTTACCGCCATTGTATAAAGACTGACGAATGAGCCTTTTCACGGTCTCCATGTTTTTTATCACCGCCCCATCCCCGGGCGCTATACCAAGGGCCTCTCTGTAGGACTCCAGGGCCCGTGTATAGAGAGTGAGCCTTGCGTAGCAGTTGCCCATGTTAAGAAGTGTATCTTTCTTATCCTTTGCGCTTGTAAAGTTGACAAAGGCGCGGCCGTAATAGTAAAGGGCCTTCTCGCACCCGCCCCTTTCCTGATATATATACCCAAGCTGATAGTTTACAGCGGCGTTATCAGGGTAAAACCTGAGAAGTCTCTCATATGCCCCTGTGGCATCATCCACACGGCCAAGGGCCGCATAGGCACCCCCAAGCCCGGCAAGTGAGTGGCGCATGGTCTGCATATCCGGGTGCTCCTGCCTCTCTATTATGCCTATGGCCTCCTTATACTCTTTAATCGCCTCACTGTAAGCACCGCGCTCTGCCTCGGCGTTACCTATCTGGTAGAGGGCAAAGTAGTTATCCGCCGAGCCCCTTAAGGCGGCCCGCGCAAGAGTGAGATTACTTTCCCAGTCACGGGACTTTCCGGCGCTGGCAAAGGCGCAGAGTATTATCAAGGCCCACGATAATACCGCGGCAGCCCCCTTAAAGGATAAGGTTCCCCGCAAAGGCCCCGCATAAAAGAGCCATCGAAGTACAAAAGCCGTAAAAAGCGCATACCCGGCACTTGAGAGATAAACATAACGCGGTGCAAAATCAAAACGCGTTATCACCGGCGTATACAGGGCAGGCAGCACAGGAAGCACCATAATAACAATGGCCATAAGCACAATGGTATGGAGCTTTTTTCTGAGGAAAAACAAGACAATGAAAAAGACCGCGGTAAAGGAGAGGATTAAAATTGCCTGTGCCTCAAAGGGTGAGCCAAGTGCCTTGAATATCTGAAAAGGATAAATCCCTATTGGCCAAAAAAGCATGCCCGCAGCCTTGTAAAACCCAGCAGCCGCGTTAAGGAGCAGCCCCCCGCCCCCGAGGTAGGCGTTTAGATTGGTATCAGGCGTAAGGTGACCAAGGGCAAGGATGCGCAGCACCATATAGGCTGCAAAGGCCAGCGGGTAACCGCTGTAAATCAGCACCGCCCTTTTGTTTATAACCGCCCCTATCCCCTTACCCCGACGGGAAATAATATCATAACTAAAGAGCAGAACCGGCAGCACTACTGCCGTCTCCTTAAAGAGCAGTGCCATAAAAAAAAGCACGGGACCAAGGACAAGCCCGGCAAAAGATACTCCGGTCTCCCCGGACTCACCGCCCCTTTTATCAGAAGAGACATGAAGGTAAAAGGCCAGCAGGATTAAGAATGTAAAGGACAGCTCCGGCAGCGCCGAGACCCATGAGACAGGCTCGCTGCCCGCGGGGTGAGATACAAAAAGCGCACCCGCTGTAAGGGCCGTAAGCCATATGACAAGAGGGGTAAAGGGCTTTTGCACGTCCTCTTTGCCCCTGGCCGCTTTTCCCCCTGCGCCAAAATATCTTAGTAATGAGATTGAGATAAGAAAAACCAGCACCCCGTTAGCGCCGTGCACAAGGATATTTACCAGATGCCAGCCAACGGGGTTAAGGCCGAAGAAGAGGTGCTCAATGGTAAAGGCCGTGTACATCAAGGGCCGATATGTCGCCTGCTGAAAGCTATGGGCGGAAAAGCCCGAGAGTGAGTGTCCGAAGATGCCCGGGATAAAACGTAAATCTTTTATCCATGGGTTTTGCAGTATCTGAAAACCGTCGTCAGAGACAAAACCATTAAAAAGGGCATTATGATATATAATCACGGCAAGGGCCGTAATAATGGCCCCGCCCGCCAACCCGTATATGTATCTCTGATTTTTCACGCCTTATAGACAAAACTTTCCGTTCTTCTGTATGACCTTTCCGTCAAGGGAGAGGGTGCCGCCCTTTCTAAGGTCTTTTATCATATCCCAGTGTATGGCCGACTTGTTCTTGCCCCCCGCCTCCTCATAAGACCTGCCAACGGCAAGATGCACTGTGCCGCCTATCTTCTCATCAAAGAGTATATCGCTTGTGAACTTCTTAATGCCGTAGTTTACGCCCACGCCAAGCTCACCTAAAAAGCGCGCGCCCTTATCAGTGTCAAGCATGGTGATGAGGAATTTTTCGTTCTTATCGGCGCTTGCCTCCACTACCTTTCCCGCCTTAAAGCGAAGCCTCACGCCCGTTACCTCACGGCCCTGATATATGGCGGGCATCTCGTAAAATATGTGCCCCTCCGCCGAGTTCTCAATGGGACTCATGAAGACCTCGCCGTCAGGCATATTATAGTTACCGTAGCAGGGTATGGATTTTCTGCCCTTTATCCCCAGTGTCAGATCCGTGTCCTTGCCCTTTATATGCACCACACTTGCCTTATCAAGGGCCTTTTGCAGCTTCAACTCCTCTTTTTTCACCTTGTTCCAATCAATATTCGTTGCCCCAAAGAGGAATTTCTCGTACTCCTCAAGGCTCATATCAGCTTCCTGAGCAAGAGCGTTGGTGGGGTAGTTGCAGAGTATCCAGCGCTTTGTATTTACGATAATATTACTTATTGGGCTCATGACTTTACTGCGCATGGCAAGGCGCGTTGGGTCTACATTGGAGAGGGCTTTTTTATTCACCGAGGCGCGGATATTCACCACGCAGTCGATGTTCTTGGCCTGATAGGCCGCTATCTTTGGAAATGATTTTAACTGCGCGTCCGTGGCGTTTTTGTAGTATATCTCCGCCGTCTCCTCAAAACCAATGTTCAGAAGGGGCTCGCCGCCCTTTTTCATTACCTCTCTATAGACCTCAAGTACTAAGGGTTTTGCCAACTCGCTTGAAGCGGTAATAAGAACCTTATCTCCCTTCTTAACGCCAAGAGAATGATTTACAAGTATTGAGGCAAGTTTCTTAACGCGCGGATCTGCCATCTGTTCTCCTTTTTTTAAAAAATCATTAATACATTACTGCCCTTACTTTCTTTTGGAAAAAAGAAAGTAAGATAAAGAAAACCAATACGGGGACGAGGTTAATCTCATTGTACGTGCCCCCGTGTCCGGTGAAACTTAAGAAAAAAGAAACCAAGATAAAGAAAACCAATACGGGGACGAGGTTAATCTCATTGTACGTGCCCCCGTGTCCGGTGAAACTTAAGAAAAAAGAAACCAAGATAAAGAAAACCAGTATGGGGACGAGGTTAATCTCATTGTACGTACCGCCCTGTCCGATGAAATCTGGAAAAAAGAAAGCAGGTGGGCTCTGCCCACCAATCTTTACACTCCTGCAAGACGCCTCTTCTCGGCCACTCCCCTTGTGATTCTCTCTAAGATCATAAATTTATTCAGCCCCCACTGCGGCGCCACAAGAAAAGAATCAGGCGTATCAGCGCAGAGCCTGTGCACCACCACATCAGGCGGCAGAGCGTCAAGGTATCTTATCACGAGCCATGTATACTCTTCAAGGCCAAGGGTTTTAATACCACCTCTTTTATACAATTCGTGTAGAGGCGTGTCTCTCATTATCTGGAGCTGATGAAATTTTACGCCCCACACGCCAAGCCCTGAAAGAAACTCCATAGTCTTTAACATATCCGCCTCATCCTCACCGGTCAGCCCTAAGATGACATGGGCGCAGACAGGGATATTCCGCGCGTTGCATGCACGCATGGCAGTAGCAAAGTACGCGACCATGTGGCCGCGGTTCATCTCTTTAAGCGTCTTGTCATTAGCGGACTGCAACCCAAGCTCCACCCAGATATCTTTTGACTTCCCTATACTTGACAAGAGGTCGAGGACATCCTCCCCAAGGCAATCTGGCCGCGTGGAAACGGCAAGGCCAAGGACGTCTTCGTGGGCAATGGCCGCGGAGTATATCTTTTCAAGCGTTGGAGCAGGGGCATAGGTGCTTGTATTGGACTGAAAGTATGCGATGAATTTTTCGGCGGTGTGACGCACCCTCATCCGTGCGATGCCGTCCTCAAGCTGACCACGAATGTCCGTAACGCTTACGGGGTCTTTTGGTTTAAGGGAATCGGGGTTGCAGTACAGACACCCGCCTTGGGACAAGGAACCGTCACGGTTAGGACAGGTAAGCCCCGCATCAAGGGCCACTTTCTAGATTTTTTGACCGTAGCGCTCCTTGAGGTAGGCGGAAAGGGTGAGGAAACAGAGAGGACTAATGGAACAAAGAAAGATAAAAAATGAATCTGCCTGCTTTAACTTGGCATCTACATTGGAAAATCCCCAGACGGATATTCCTCGCATAGCCAAAGATAAGAAGCTTATACAAGAGATAGAGACGGCGGTTCAAGAAGAACCCACCGCGCACGAACTCTTTCAGGCCGATGCTCGAAATCTCTCATTTGTCCCTGATGAATCGGTTCACCTTGTGGTTACGTCACCCCCATATTGGACATTAAAAAAGTACCGTGACCATGAAGACCAACTCGGGGAGATTAAGGACTATGAAAATTTTCTGGATGAGTTAGATAAAGTCTGGAGACACTGTTACCGTGCGCTGGTTCCCGGCGGCAGGTTGGTCTGCGTGGTAGGTGATGTATGTCGTGCCAGACGCAAGAACAATGGCAGGCATACGGTAGTACCCCTGCACGCGTCCATTCAGGAGCGTTGCAGAAAGATCGGGTATGACAACCTCGCGCCCATTATCTGGCACAAGATCGCCAACGCCGTTTTCGAGGCTTCGGGAAAGGGCGGTGGCTTTCTCGGAAAGCCCTATGAGCCCAATGCGGTTATTAAGAACGATATTGAGTTCATCTTGATGGAGCGTAAGCATGGCGGCTACCGCAAGCCGTCCATCTCCGCACGCCTACTCTCCATCATATCAGAAGAAAATCACAAGCAATGGTTTCAGTCTATCTGGTCCGCAGTGACAGGAGCGTCCACTCGTGAGCATCCTGCGCCGTACCCCGAAGAATTAGCACAGCGGCTCATCAGGATGTTCAGCTTTGCAGGAGATACTGTGCTTGACCCCTTCATGGGTTCAGGCACCACTACGGTGGCCGCCGCAAAGTGGGGTAGAAATAGTATCGGTGTTGAACTTGACCCACAGTATTTTGAACTGGCCCAAAAGCGTATCCACAAATCAGTTGCGACGCTTTTTTCCCATGCTGAAATCAAAACAACAATCAAACAGAAGTAACATGGATTATTCAGAAAAAGTAGCGCAAGCAATAGAACATTTTTGGAACACCCGCCTTGCTCAAGACAAGAACCAGGGCGCAGTTAGCGGCATAAGAGATGCGGGCAACCGAAGCACTGTTACTGGCGGAGCGCAACTCGATGGCTTCATACATCTACTTGCTTCAATACTTGAAGACGCGGGGTTGCCCGAGCATACGATTTTCACAAAGAAGACCATGCTGCCTGGATACTTCAGGGCTACTAAAGATTGGGACCTTGTTGTAGTTGCAGACGGCGAACTGCTGGCAAGCATTGAGTTTAAATCCCATATTGGGCCGTCTTTCGGTAACAACTTCAACAACCGTGTTGAAGAGGCCTGATTCTAATTAAGGCTTGTAGGGTGGGCACAGCCCACCCTACCACTACCCACGCTCCCCCGGCTCCACCAAAATCACCTTAAACTCCCGCACCAGCACCTGCCCGGGTTTCGCGTGCGCTGGTTTAGTTACATGTTTCACATCCGTATACAAAACCTCGGCCTTTTTCTCACTACGCGCCTTTGAGTGCCAGGCCGCCAGGGACGCAGCCTCGCGTAGGGTTGCCGAATAATCGACTATTGCCCGCCCGCCTGTCTTTATCAAGACATGAGAGCCCGCTACGTCCTTGGCGTGCAGCCAGAAGTCACCCTTTGAAGATTCTTTTGTTACAATCTGGTCATTACCACGGGCGTTTTTACCAAGGAGCATTAAAATCCCCTCGCTGGATTTTAACTTTCTTACGGGGCTTGCCGCGGCCTTTCTCGTCTCGCCCTTTTCCCTGCCCTCCTGCCTCCGCATATACCTACCCTTTATAAGGGCCCCTTCCAACTCCGTCAGTTCTTCAAGGGTCTCGCAGTTCTGAAGGTCATATCCAAGGCTCTGTAAATACTCTAATTCCGCCTCACACTCAGGTGTTCGCCTCGCAAGAATCACAATAGCGCGCTTCGCCTTTTTAGATTTTTTAAAATAAACTTCGGCGTTCTCCCTGGGCCCGATTTTTTTATCAAGTTGCACCCTTACCTCTGCTGGCGGAGTAGCGGTATAATCCATTAAAAGGGCCTCGGCGGCCCCGCGCCTGATGCTTCCCATATTAGGCAGTATCAACTCACCAAGGTGATGAGATCCCACATTGGCCTCGGCCTTTTCTGTATCACTTTGAAGGTTTGTAATCAGCTTCTTCGCTTTTTTTACGGCCTTCTCGATTACTCTCTTAAGCTCCCTCTTGTATGCGTCCATACCCTCGTCGCCTGTTACTTCCCTGTAATAAGACTCCGTAAACTCGTTCCACGACTCATCCTCACCCTTTTCAGGCAGAGCCTCTCCCGCACCTCTCTCATGCACGGACTCGTCCCGCGCAGGCAACTCCGTAAGTACCATACCCGGCATCACGGCCCGAGGGCTGACTTCAGGACGAAAGTGCCGCAGGGCGTCCACCACCACCCCCTCTTCACTAAGGAGGATAATATTAGCTGACCTGCCCGTAAGCTCCACCCTAAGGCGATATTTATACGTACTGCCCTCGCCTCCCTCATCATCTTTCCACCCTTTATCAAGTGCAATCTCCACAATGCGCTCGCCAGACACCTTTCGCACCTCCCTTATAAGGGCACTGCCTATACGGCTGCGGAGCAGGGCGCAGAAACGAGGCGGCCTCATGGGGTTGGGCAGCTTCTTTTGCGTAAGGTGCAGCCTCTCATTTGGGGGGTTGGCGTTTAAGAGCAAGGTGAGGGTCTTGCCACGGCGAAATACACGCAGCACAATAGAGCGCGGCTCTGGCTGCGAGACGTGCGAGACAATGCCGCCTGTAATGGCCTCTTTTAGCTCTTCAACTACCTTTTCTATTAAATCAGCTCTCATAATTCATCAATATAGCATAAAAAACCCTTATATTTCCCTCAATACTTCCATAATAACCCTCTCCTGTAAGGTGCATGAGAGTGGTGCCCTTAAAAAAGGTTTTATGTATTGGATATTTATAATATAATATTTGATTATTTTCTAAAAGCCCCGGCCAAGCCGCCGTGGGAAAGGGCAAAAGGAAGTTTTTAACAAAATGAAGAGCCGGGCAATTAAAAAAATACTCGTACGCGTGCCCAACTGGGTGGGCGACGCTGTTATGACGCTGCCGGCATTAGCTGCCCTTCATGAACTTTGCGGCAACGCGGAAATATCAATACTGGCGAAAAAGGTGGTTATACCCATCTATGAGACCAACCCCGCTGTCACTGATATTATCGAATACAGCGAAGACCACAGAGGGCTTCGCGGCAGGTTCAGGTTATCAAAAACATTACGGGCCGGGGACTTTAACCTTGCCGTCCTCTTTCAGAACGCCTTTGACGCGGCGTTTATCTCTTTTTTATCCGGCATCCCCGCACGGGTGGGTTATGGCAGGGACATGCGTTCAGGGCTCCTTACAGAGGCCGTGCCTTTTACGGATGAGGTCCGAAGGCTGCACCATGTAGAATATTATCTCAATATTATCAAGACACTCGGCGGCAAAACCAGTGCGGCAAAACCGATGCCAGAGCTCTACGTAGGTGCAGATGAGCTTAAAAAAGCCAAATCTTTTCTAAGTGAACATGGCCTTGACCATACGCCTCTTATAGGGGCAGCGCCGGGGGCAAGTTACGGGCCGGCAAAGATGTGGCCTGCCGAGAGGTTTGCTGAGACGCTGATACAGTTATCAGAGAGACTCGGCGCTGTGCCGCTAATATTTGGCGGCCCGGGAGACGCGGGAGCGGCGGAGCAGGTCTCTGCGCTTGTAAGAAAAAAAATCCCCGGGGTAGTGAACCTTGCAGGTAAAACTACGCTTTCCGGGTGTATGGCGCTGCTCACGAGACTTGACCTCTTTATTACAAACGACTCAGGGGCCATGCACATGGCCTCGGCGCTGAGTAAATCCACAGTAGCCGTATTCGGCTCCACAGACCCCGCGCTTACAGGCCCAAGAGGTGTAAAGAGCCGTGTTATCATTAAACAAACAGAGTGCAGTCCCTGTTTCGATAGAGTATGCAAACCTGGGCATATGAAATGTTTGACCGCCATCACCGTAGATGAGGTGGTAAGGGCTGCCATGGACTTAAAAAACAAAGAGGCAAGGTCATGATCCACAAAAAAATTCCGGCGCCCGCCGTATTTCTTGACCGGGACGGCACCATTAATGATGATAAGGGTTATATCGGCAGCCCCGATGATGTGGTATTAATACCCGGAGCAGCCGTGGCCATAAAAAAACTAAATGAGCTGAGTATCCCTGTAATTGTCATCACAAATCAATCGGGGATCGGCAGGGGGTATTATGGAGAGGCAGAGCTTAAGACCGTAAATAAACGCCTCGATGACCTGCTTCTCGCAGAAGGGGCACATATAGACGGGCTCTACTACTGTCCGCATCTTCCTGAGGATAAGTGCCTCTGCAGAAAACCCGCAACAGGACTCATCGAAGAGGCGGCACAAGAGCACAGTATAGAGCTCTCAAAATCAGTAATAATAGGCGATAAGGTCTCTGATATGGAGCTTGGCAGAGAGGCAGGTATGAAGTCCGTGCTTGTGCTTACGGGTTACGGTGCGCTGGCCCTTGAAGAGATAAGGCAGGGAACAGGCGGAAGCCGCGGCCTCTCAGGGTTTGGCGGGGACGGAAGGGGGTTATCGGACCTGGCCTTTGTAGCCGAAGACCTCTCTGATGCCGTGGAGTGGATACTCTCTTCCGAGGGCCCTCTTGGCACTTATAAAGGACAACCATGAGAATCCTCATAATAAAACTATCCTCCATCGGCGACGTGGTGCAGACGCTGCCCGCCCTGCGGGCCCTCAGGAACTCCCTTGAGAGACGGGGGGTGAAGATGGGGTCTGGCAGTGGGAGAGGGTATGGAGAGAAGGGGTACGGTGCCTGTGAGATAGATTGGCTCGTAGAGGAGCCCTCATCATCGGTGCTAAGGAACAACCCCTTGATAGATAACCTGATTATTGTAAAAAAACACGGCTGGACCCGTGACAGCCTCGGTAATCTGCGCACCGCAAGGCGGCTCGCGGCAAGGCGCTACGACCTTGTCATGGATTTTCAGGGGTTATTCAAGAGCGCGCTCTGGGCTCTTGCGGCACGCGGCAGGCGAGTTATAGGTTTTGCCAACGCACGCGAGCTCAGCACCCTTGCCCTTAGCGAAAAGGCCCCTGCATATGACCCTGAGAGGCACGCAGTGCTTCGCTACATTGACCTTGTGCAGGCGGCCATGAACGAAGAGGGTTCCCATGCCGCCGCAGCTGAGGCCGAGGAAGAGGATGTGGCCTTTCCCCTGCACATGGGAGAAGAAAACCTCAGCCATATCAGAGAGATACTCTCCCCCATGGGGCTGATGGCAGGTGGAGTTGAGGAGGCCGAGAGGGCTGAAGAAACAGAAAACCCCTTTTTTATCATTGTTCCTCGTGCAAGGTGGAAGAAAAAACTCTGGGTTGATGAGAAGTTTATGGAGCTTGGCAGGATAATAACGAAAAAATACGGACTTGAGGCCGTTATCGTGGGGAGCGAAGAGGATAAAGGGGCCGCCGAGAGGATAAAAAAAGGCATTGGGCCGCGCGCCCACAACCTTGCGGGTACAGTGGATTTACGTGGTCTTGCCGCACTTATGAGGCTGGCAAGGTTCTGCGTAACACTGGACTCAGGGCCCATGCACATAGCCGTTGCAGCAGGGCTGCCCGTGGTGGCCTTATTTGGCCCTACGGCCCCGTGGCGCACTGGGCCCATTGGCAGCGCTCACAGGGTGGTGCGAAAGGGGCTCTCGTGCAGCCCCTGCTTTAGAAAAAAATGCTCTAACCCCAGATGTATGACTGAGATAGAGGTGGCAGAGGTCGTGGAGGCCGTAGAGAGGCTTGGCCTTTCGCTGCCCGTCCCGCAGGCCCAAACCACCAAGGCGGCAGAGGTCGCTGCAAGTATGCGGAGGCAGCACTGATGCAATGGCTCTCACACATAGACACCGCATTATTCATGGTGATAAACAGCACTCTCTCCTCATCCGTTCTTGACGTAATCATGCCCTTTATTACTGATAAGAGCCATCTGCTGGCGCCTGCGGTCATACTTCTCATTCTTGTAGTTTACAGACACAAAAAGGCCGAGATACGCCTCACTGTGCTTCTTATTATAACTATCATATCAAGCGACTTTATGGCCTCACTTCTAAAAGACGTCTTTATGCGAGTGCGCCCCTGTCACGTGATTGAAGGGGCAAGAGTCCTTACGGGATGCGGCGGCTCGTACTCATTTCCATCAGGGCACGCCACCAATATTTTTGCTGCGTTAGTGCTTTTAAGCCTCAGGTACAGAAAATATACGCCTTTTTTCCTATTAGGCGCATCGCTCGTTGCCTACTCAAGGGTCTATGTGGGCGTACACTACCCGCTGGACGTAATAGGCGGGGCCATTATCGGGGCCATTATCGCCACGGCATGGCATTTTGCAGATAAAAAAGGCTTAAAAGCCATAAAAAAGGCCGTTAAACATTGAAAAACCAGAGAAAAACGCGTTATTACAATCAAAACCTCATCTTAATCCTTGCGGCCATCTCAATCCTGCGCCTCATTTATCTGCTTTACACCCCCTTTGACCTCTCCCCGGACGAGGCCCATTACTGGGAGTGGTCGCGTCACCTATCGCTGAGTTACTACAGCAAAGGCCCCGGGGTTGCCTATATCATCGCCTTTTTTACCGCTTTACTCGGCAGCACCGCCTTTGCCGTAAGGGCCGGGGCCGTAGTCTTTGCCGCAGGAGGCTCGTACTTTATGTATCTCATCGGATGTGAGATCACGGGGGAAGAAAAAACGGGTTTTTACGCTGCCCTGCTCTCCACCATAACTCCGCTGCTCTCTGTTGGCTCCATATTAATGACAACAGACGTGCCATTTATATTTTTCTGGGCAGGCACGGTCTTTTTCTTCATGCGGGCCCTGAAGAGCCAGAAAATGATCCACTGGTACGTGGCAGGGCTTCTGGCGGGCCTTGGTTTTTTAAGTAAATACACCATGGTACTTATCTACCCCACGCTCCTGCTCTTCCTGCTCTCAGGCAAAGAGCAGAGACGGCTGTTGCTGAGCCCCGGCCCATATGTAGCCGGTATTATTACCACCATAGTATCGCTCCCTGTCTTTATCTGGAACTTTGCCAATAAGGGCGTAACCTTTCGCCACACACTGGGTCAGGCCCATGTGGGCAGCGGTGGTTTCTCCATAAAGGAACCCCTTGATTTTATCGCATCACAGGCAGGGCTCTTTACGCCACTTATATTCGCGGGTTTTGTATACGGTATATACCGATGCGGGCGCAAGGGTTTTGGCGGACGCTCCACAGCCCATCTCTTTTGTTTCTTTGCCTCTGCCTTTGTGTTTTTCTTTTTCCTTTTCGCGGGGTTTCATGGTAAGGTGCAGGCCAACTGGGCCATCGCCGCTTATGTTACGGCGCTGCCCGCAGCTGTGTGGGTATTTCAAGAGGCATACAAAAAAAGCAGACCTCGCGGCAGCAGGGTAAAAAAGACCCTTGCTGTTCTGGGAGTACTCACCGTACTCATGGGCACGGTGGGTACGGTTATCGCTTATTGCCCCTGGCTCCTCGAGCCACTGGCTCCAAAAATTCTCTGGGGGCCGCCCTTTAACAGGGTTACTTCCTGGCAGAAGCTTGGAGACAAGGTAAGCGATGTAAAAGAAGAGATGGAGGCAGAAGCAGAGCACGACTCCGGCGGCGAAAAAATCTTCATCATGAGCAACACCTATCAGATAACAAGCGAGCTTGCTTTTTACACCAGAGGCCAGCCCGCTGCCTATAACGTGAACACAGGCTCGAGAAGGATGAACCAGTATGATCTGTGGCCGGGTTTTGCCGCGCTAAAAGGCCACGACGCCATATATGTAAAGGGCGGCAACGCCGGACTTACGCCGCGTACGGGGGCGGCCTTTAGAGAGTGCAAAAAAGAGCGTTTTCCTATATATTACAAAGGGAGGCTCCTGAAAGAGTTTTCCATCTTCAGGTGTTACGGCTTTAAAGGATTCGCCGCGCCGGCCAGAGAAGATGGTGAGACGCAAAAATTCTAAGATAAGATACCGGTAAATTGAGAGGGAGAAACCCGGAAAAAACCATACAAGAACACTCTCGCCCTTACAAAGATACAGAGATAAAAACCCCTGCCCGATTCAGGTCACGGGGCGTGATTATTAAAAGAGGACACCTTGAAAAAAGATAATAATGCAGATTCCGTATCCATAGTAGTACCCGTATATGAGGAAGAAAAAAACGTAACACTCCTATACGAGGCCATAAAAAAAGTCATGGACAGCACAGGCCGAGAGTACGAGATGGTCTTTGTTGATGACGGAAGTAAAGACAGCACATTCTCCGTACTTGAAGGAATTCAGAGTAAGGACGATAAGGTAGTGGTAGTATCCTTTCGCCGCAACTTTGGGCAGACCGCGGCCATGGCAGCGGGCATTGAGTACGCAACCGGCGATGTAATCATTACCATGGACGGGGACCTGCAGAACGACCCTGTGGATATACCCAATATGCTTGAGAAGATAAAAGACTTTGATATTGTAAGCGGGTGGAGAAAAGATAGAAAAGACCCCTTTATCTCACGGCGGCTTCCATCCATAGTTGCGAACAGGCTCATCTCCTGGGTAACAGGCGTTCACCTTCATGACTACGGCTGCACGCTAAAGGCTTATCGCAGCGAGGTCATAAAAAACGTACGCCTCTACGGCGAGATGCACCGCTTTATCCCTGCAATGGCAAGCTGGGTAGGGGCCAGCATTACCGAGGTGGAGACTACCCATCACGAGAGAAAGTTCGGTAAATCCAAGTACGGAATTTCCCGCACCTTCCGAGTGCTCCTTGACCTTATAACCGTGAAATTTCTTCAGAGTTTTTCCACACGCCCCATACAGGCATTCGGGCCGCTGGGCCTTGTACTGGGTTTCATTGGCGGTGCCTTCTCCGTATACCTTGCGGCAAGTAAACTTATATTCGGTAACGACATCGGGGGCCGCCCTTTGCTGCTCCTTGCCATACTCTGCATAATACTGGGTGTTCAGCTTATAGTAATGGGGCTGCTTGGCGAGATGCTTGCCCGTGTTTACCACGAGTCTCAGCATAAACCCATATTTTTCGTTAAAAAGGTCCTTGGCAGATGACAAAAAAAGTCCTTACCACGCTTATTAAGTTCATCGTAAGCGGCGGCATACTTTACTTTCTCTTCAGAAACATGGACCTGAAGATGTTTTTCCACGACCTCAGGACAGTAAGCCCCTATGTCATTATATTCGTGGCCGTCTTTTTTGTCTGTCTGCAGGCCATCTCCGCCTACCGCTGGTCCATTATCCTGAAAAAAGACGTGGAAGTGCCATACATAAAGCTTTTGGCCATATATTTTATAGGCATGTTCTTCAATAACTTTCTCCCCACCATGGTGGGAGGCGATATTATAAAAGGACTTTACCTGTACAAGGAATCTAAAAAAGGCGGCGTAAGCGTGGCCTCCATATTCATGGACAGGTACTCCGGGTTCTCCGCACTTATCATCATCACCACCATTGCTCTGGTAACGGGTTACGGCCATATACACGGCACGGCCCTGCCGGGTTTTTTAATTCTTCTCATAGGCGGTTACACAGCGGCAAGCCTCGTCATCTGGGTTGGGTCGCTTCACAGCTGGGCCATGAACATAATGGCGCGCATACACTTTTACGGCATTAACCACAAAATAGACACACTTTACAAGACCCTCATGGGGTACAAAGGACACAAAGACATCATCATAAAGATACTGCTCCTGTCCTTTATCGTGCAGGCAGGCGTTATTATCGGGTACTACATACTTGCCCGCAACCTCGGCATTGAGGTGTCCCTTGCCTACTTCTTCTTTTTCATCCCCATTGCCACGGTTATCACCATGCTGCCCATATCTCTTGGCGGGCTCGGCATCCGTGAAGGGGCCTTTGTCTACCTCTTTACCATGGTAGGGGCCACAAAGGGGCAGGCGCTTTCCTTATCTCTTATCTGGTACGCTGTTATGGTAGTAGTAAGCATGATAGGCGGAGTGGCCTTTATCAAGATGGGCGGTCATGCCAGGGAGATTCCCGAGGACAGCTGATGCCGGGGGTTTGGCTGTTGAGGGGTTATTTTTTTGCGGTAATACCCTTTTTTTCATGTTAATATAAGATGTTTTTAAATAGCTGCTGAGTTTGCGGTTGGAATCATTTAAGCGGTAATGCGTTCATTGCCCCTTTCTTTTTTTGCCTTAAGTTTGGTTGGAAGCATATGTTTTGCAGGTAGAGATGATTTTGTTCCCATATTAATTTTCTTTATCTTGGTTTCTTTTTTCGTCTTAAGTTTGGTTGGAAGCATATGTTTTGCAGGCAGATATAATTTTGTTCCCATATTGGTTTTCTTTATCTTGGTTTCTTTTTTCGTCTTAAGTTTGGCTGAAAGCGTATGTTTTGCAGGCAGATATAATTTTGTTCCCATATTGGTTTTCTTTATCTTGGTTTCTTTTTTCGTCTTAAGTTTGGTTGGAAGCATATGTTTTGCAGGCAGATATAATTTTGTTCCCATATTGGTTTTCTTTATCTTACTTTCTTTTTTCCAAAAGAAAGTAAGGAACTTCCGGAGGATTCTATGGCCATTGACAAGGAGTTGCTTGAGATACTTGCCTGCCCGGAGTGTAAGGGTGAGGTAACGGTTAACAAAAACAATGATGGTCTTATCTGTGCGCATTGTGCCCTTGTATACCCCATCAAAGACGGTATCCCTGTAATGCTCGTTGATGAGGCTGAGACGATTAAAAGCGGCGAATAAGAAAGCACGCCGCTCTGGTCTGAAGATAACCACTTCCTTCCCCTATCTCTCTAACAATCCCTTTCGCGCGCATTGGGGTTCACGCAGAGGGGTTAGGCCTCAGAACCATACCCCTCAATAAGGTCCATGGAAAAGGTAAGCGTAACCATAATCACCCTTAACGAGGAGGCCAATATCGGCGAGTGTCTCGCGAGCCTGAAGTGGGCCGATGAGATAATCGTATCTGACTCCAATAGCACGGATGAGACGGTTGCCATCTGCCGCTCCTACGGGGCCAGGGTTTATACAGACAAGTGGCTTGGTTTCGGCGCTCAGAAGAACCTCTGTCAGTCACGGGCAAAAAATCAATGGATATTCAATATAGACGCAGATGAACGGGCCGCCCCGGGGCTTGGCGAAGAGATAACCCGCGTCCTTGCCGGCGGCAGTGTGCTCGGGTATTATGTTCCACGAAAGAATTATTTTGGTGATAAGTGGATACGTCACTGCGGCTGGTACCCGGACCTGAACCTGCGCCTTTACAGAAAAGACGCGGGCAGGTTTTCCGAGAGGGCTGTTCACGAGGCCGTAGTTGTAGAGGGTCCAACAGGGCGTCTTACTACTCCGCTCATTCACAGGACTTACAGCGGGGTTGAGGATTACCTTAAGAGGATGGAGCGGTACTCTTGTCTTGCGGCAGAAGAGATGCACAAAGAGGGCCGCAGAGCAGGCGCGACTGATTTACTTCTTCGCCCTCTATTCACCTTTGTAAAGATGTTTGTTCTGCGAAAAGGTTTTCTTGAAGGCAGCACGGGTCTTACGTTATCAATGCTTTACGCCCGTTACACATACAGAAAATATGCAAAACTCAGACAAATTATAAGTGAGCAGGACCGGGGGGTGCAAGAGGGGTGAGGGATTTTACTGACGTTAAAAAGATACTTGTAATAAAACTTCGCAACATCGGCGACGTGCTGCTCACCGTGCCTGCCTTGAGGGCCTTGAAGGAGACCTTTCCAAAAGCGCACCTCGCAGTGCTCGTGAACCCGGGCACAGAAGATATGCTTACAAAAAACCCCCTCGTAGACGAGGTTATCGTCCTTAAGAGAAAAGAAAAAAAGCAGGGCCTTGGAGACAAGGTGCGGGGCGGGCTGGGTTTTATGAAGAACCTTCGTGCAAAGGGGTTTGATATGACCGTTGATCTAACAGGCGGAGACAGGGCCGCGCTCACAGGTTTTGCAACTGGCGCAAAATACCGCCTCGGCCCGGACCCCGAAGGAAAGGGGTTTAAGGGCAAGAGATACCTGTACACACATAAATCCCCGGGCCCTGCTGCCATGACCCATACGGTCTTAAGTAACCTCGCGGTACTAAGACCTTTTGGCATAGATACAAGAGACCTTACCGTGGATTTTTTTATTGACTCAGAGGACGAAGCCGCAGTAGATAAGGTTTTAGGAACATCTATCAACAAGGGTATTAAAAAACCTTTTGTACACGTGCACCCTGTATCGCGGTGGTTATTCAAGTGCCCGCAGAGCTTCTTAATGGCCTCTATCCTTGATCATATCGCAGAGAGCGGACTTCAGGTAGTTTTAACATCAGGGCCCGAGAGACGTGAGGCGGCGCTCTTAAAAGAGATCGCTGACCTTATGAAAAGACCAATGATTCTTCTCTCTGGGAACCTCAGCCTCAAGGGGCTTGGCGTACTCTCCAAACGTGCGGCATTTTTTTTTGGTGTTGACTCCGCGCCCATGCACATAGCCGCCGCAGTAGGCACTCCTGTCGTGGCGCTATTCGGGCCAAGCGGGGCCTTTGACTGGGGCCCCTGGGATAACGAGGCCGTAAAAAGCCTCTCTTCCAACTCCGCCAATACCTTGTTTACGCCATATAAAAAGCGCAATGGGGTGCAGTCTTTTGGCACCAATACTGTAATTCAGGATACACGTGACTGCGTGCCATGCGGAAAAGACGGCTGCAATGGAAGCAAAAAAAGCGAGTGCCTTGATGAGCTTGACCAAAAACTTATTGAAAAAATTCTCGATGAATACACAATTAAATACGGCAGAGAAGCCGCTGCATATACAGAACAATAATTTTTTACAATAACGGATTAATACTAAAAAACCATGCTCACCATACTTCATACAGAGAGCTCATCAGGGTGGGGCGGACAGGAAAACCGCACGCTCCATGAGTGTGATGGTCTGAAAAAAACCTTTGACGCGCGAGTCATAATCCTCTGCCGTCCTGAGAGCAAGCTCCGTGAGCGCGCGCAAAAGGCAGGTATTGAGACGCGTACCCACAGGCTCAGGGCATCACACGATATAAGCGCGATCCGTTTTATCACAGGGCTTATAAAACAAGAGCGCGTTGATGTTGTTGTAACCCATAGCGGAACAGACAGCTTTCTCGCGGGCATAGCCGCACGCCTCTCCACGCGGCGGCCCGTGGTTGTGCGCACTCGCCACCTCGCCCTGCCCATTACATCAAAATCCACATACTCAATGATACCGCACAGAGTTGTTACGGTAAGCGATTACGTTAGAAAATACCTTGTCCAGGAGCGGGGCATTAGAAGCAGACAGGTTCTCTCCATACCAACGGGCATAAACCTCACGCGCTTTAACCCCCATACAACGCCTGATAACTTTAGAGAGGCCGAAGGCTTACCAGCAGACGCACCCATTGTAGGAACAATAGCAATACTCAGAAGAAAAAAAGGCCACCACGTGCTCCTCGAAGCCATACCTGCCGTACTAAAAGAAGTGCCTGAGGCCATCTTTGTCTTTGCCGGCGACGGGCCGCAGACTGATAACATAAAAGCCCAAATAAAAAAGCTTGGTTTATCCAAAAACGTGAGACTTCTGGGACTTCGTAAAGACGTAGAGACCGTACTAAAGGGCATAGACCTCTTTGTGCTGCCTACATTTCAAGAGGCGCTGGGCACATCCATACTTGAGGCCTCGGCCATGAGACGGGCCGTCATCTCCACACGCGTCGGTGGTGTGCCCGAGGTGGTAAAAGACGGCATAACAGGACTCCTTGTAAAACCAGATAACGCCGAGGAGCTTGGAGAAGCTATTATAAAACTCCTTAAAGACCGGGACCTCTGTGAATCCATGGGCGCTGAAGGCAGAAAACTTGTAGAGGCTGATTTCTCCACTACGAGAATGGTGGAAAAACTCTACGGGCTCTACAGCACCCTTGCTAAAAAGAAAAAATAACCCCTTACTTTCTTTTGGAAAAAAGAAAGTAAGCAAAGAAAACCGGGATGGGAATAAAGTTCGGTTTGTTGAACAAAACTATGGCCTCCAACGAAACACGGGAGTAACAAAACTTGGCAATAATACCCGTACTTATGTACCATCATGTAAACCCTAATAAGGGAGACATGATAACCGTAACCCCTGAAGACTTTGAGGCTCACCTGAAATCCATAAAGGATGGAGGCTACAGAACCCTGTGCCTTGGCGAGCTCCATGGTTTTATGGACGGGTCTTTTAAGTACAGAGATAAATGCGTGGTCATCACCTTTGACGATGCTTATCTCGATAACTTTGTCTACGCCTTTCCGCTATTACAAAAATATAATCTACAGGCCGTTATCTTTGCCGTAACAGGTTGGCTCGATGGGGCAAGCGCCGCGCCCATTAATAAAAAGGAACTCGAGACATTTACAAAAAACCCGCCAACACACAGCGAGGCCAAGACACTTATCGCAAAAGGGGCTTTTAGTCACGCGGTGATAAACTGGGATATGGCAAGGACCATGCAAGAGAGCGGGCTTGTAGAGTTTGCCTCCCATACGCTTTCTCACGCGGAGTGCGACTCACTGAACGAGAAAGAACTTCAGCGCGAGCTCGGCGACTCGAAAAAAAGACTTGAAGAAGAACTGAAGACACCGTGTCAGCACCTCTGCTGGCCGCGGGGCCGGTTTAGCGAGACGGCGGTAAAGGTAGCAAAAAAAACTGGCTATAAAGGATGCTTTACTACAGAACGCGGCGTTATCAGCAGGGAATCCGATCCCATGTTTATCAGCCGTATAGTCGTTAAGGAAGGGCCGCGGTGGGTACGAAAGAGACTCTCCATCTACACAAACCCCATGCTCGCTCGTCTATACCTTGGTATAAAAGGCAAGGACTGATGAAGATTCGCCCTGTGGCAGATATTGTATATTATGCCTTAAGGATAATGGCGTGGCGCGACCGCAGGGAGCACGGGCTTGAGGCCGTAAACAAAAGCTCCGTCAAAAATATTCTCATCGTCTCCTCAACCGCCATTGGCGATACATTATTATCTACGCCCGCCATACGTGCGGTGCGCTTTGCTTACCCCAAGGCACGCATTATTGCCCTCTTTAATAAAAGCAATATGGAGCTCTTTAAAAACAACCCTCACATAGACGGAGTAGTGCCTTACTGCGGCGGCTGGAAAAAATTTATCTCCACTGTAAGTGAGCTAAAAAAATACTCCTTTGATATCGCCCTTATCCTCCACGGCAACGAGCCGCAGATAACGCCTCTCTGTTATCTCGCAGGTCCACGGTTTATCGTAAAACTACCCAATGCCAGCAGGTTCAACTTTCTACTCTCCAACCAAACTCCTGTACTCACATGGGCGGACCTTGGCCACGGCATAGAGGCGCGCCTTGAAACAGCGGCCCTCATAGGCTGTCAAGCGCAAGGCCTGCAGATGGAGCTTCCCCTTGATAAATGTTATGATGCGCCATTAAAGACCTTTATGGAGAGAGAAAATCTCGGCGCTGACAAGGTGCTCGTAGGTCTTAATCCAGGGGCCTCAACGCTTAGCAGACAGTGGTTTCCGGAGCGCTTTACAGCACTTGCCGAAAGCATACAAAAGGCAAGGCCGGAGGTAAGATTTGTACTCACGGGCTCGCCCGAAGAGGCCGCGCTCTGCCGCAAAATCGCAGAGAATATAAACACCGGGAATAAAAAGAGCAAGGGAGTAAAGATGGCAGTTATCGCCGCAGGCAGACTGAGCCTTCCCGAGAGCGCGGCCCTTATCGGCAAGCTCAGTGCCTTTGTCACAGGCGATACCGGCCCCATGCACATTGCCTATGCGCTAAATACCCCCACGGTGGCTCTTTATGCCGTAAGCGAACCAACCAAAACCGGGCCTCTTACGGATACCGGGCTTCACCGCATAATTAAAAAACCAAAGACCTGTCATCCCTGCCTCAGTAAAAAATGCACCTATCAGGAGTGCATGGAGCAGATTTCCGTAGAAGAGGTTTACAGCGCTCTAATGGATATACTGAGTGTAAAAAAAGCCGCTGAAAAGAACGTGATAAAAACATGACCAATACCATCGGCCCCTGCAAGGGCAATATGATAGGCGACGGGCCATCGGGAAAAGACCTCTTCTCTGCCTCAGGTAAAGCACTAAAAAAGGTCTTAATCGTATACTTTTCCCGTCCCCCAATTATAGAGTATCTTGAGAGGGCCTTTCGAGGCCGCGGCATTGAGGCACGCGGTTTTTTCTCTGACTCCAATAACTGGTTCGACCGTTATGTCATTCGTCCCATAAACAAGACGGCACATAACTTCCGTATTATACCGAAAAGTAAATTTCTCTTTGAGGACCACCCCCTGTGCCAACTGCGCTACCGCAACAGGAAACTCCTTGAGGAAGTAAATGCCTACCGTCCCGAACTTGTGCTTATCATAAGAGGGTATCCCTATCTGCCAAGCACCCTTGAGGAGATTCGGCGCAGATGCACGCTCTTTGGCTGGTGGATAGAACGGGAAGAGGGAGCAGGCGAGGGCCTGAGGGAGGCCCCTTCTTTTGACCACTACTTCTTTCTCCACCCCTCGGCCGTGAAGCTTGCACAAGAGCAGGGGCTTAAAAACACAGGGCACATCCATCACAGCGTTGATACAAATGTCTTTCGCCCCCTTGACCTTACCAAAAAATACGACTGGTCCTTTGTGGGAGGATGGTCTGAGGGACGGCAGAAGTTCATTGAAAAAGCCATTGAGGTCTCTTCAAACGGTGCCTTGTACGGCCCAAAATGGAAGGATAAACTCAGTGCAAAGGGAATAGCAGAGGGAGACTCCATCTGGGGCACTGACCTGGTACAGCTCTATAACGAGAGCCGCGTGGTGATAAATCATACTCACTGGGGTCTTGGGCAGGGAAAAAAACGTACAGGCGTAACCATGCGCGTCCTTGAAGTTGCGGCCTGCGGGAGTTGTTTGCTTACCGACGACTCGGCGGACCTCGCCTCTCTGGTAACTCCCGGTGTAGATGTGGTATCGTATAAAGACCTGGCTGACTTTGGCATACAATTAAAGAGGCTCCTAAAGGATAAAACTCTCAGAGAGAAGATAGCCGCAGCCGGCCTTAAAAAGGTAAGGGAAAATTTTTCTTACGATGATATTGTGGATAAACTTATAAAAACATATGAAGCCCTTTCTGCGGCCGCAGGGGATAGCGGAGATAGTGGGGAGGACAAAAATACGGGCCGCAGGGGAGAGAACAGGTTATGACAAATAACGAAAATTTCTGGAGCGAGCTTACACGTGGCAGGCAGCATGCCGTGGAGACGCTGCCCAATATTCTGCAATTTCCTATCATAAGAGATAAGATGGAGCTCCTTCGCAACATGCTAAAAGAAGGAGACCGCTTCCTTGACATGGGTGCCAATGACCGGCTCCTTGAGAAGCAATTAAAAGAAGCGGGCCTTAATGTAAAGTACTCAAGTTTTGATGTTGACAAAAATCTCAAACACGACTACTACGAGCTCGGCGATATTAAGGGCTCTTATGAGACAATCTCATCCTTTGAGGTTATCGAGCACATAAGCCCTGATGAGATAATAGAACTCTTCCGTAAAGCGCATGAGCTGCTTGTAAAAGACGGCTGGTTTATCGTAAGCACTCCCAACGTATGCCACCCTGTTAATCTCTGGACAGACTGTTCACACATAACCGCGGTACGGCACAATGTACTCTATTACCTCCTTCAGTCAGCGGGTTTTAAGGATATTGAAATATACCGCGGCGGCAAGACCAAGTGGAAGGACCGCTTCTGGGCCTTTGTATACAGACCCCTGCTGAAGTTGCTGCGCCTTGATTACATACGGCACATCATAGTGGTTGGCAGGAAGGCAGGATAATGAAGACTCAGAAGAAAAAAATACTCGTCCTTGATACGGGAAAAGAATGGGGAGGCGGCACGGTTAGCCTCCTTGAGTTATTAAAGAGACTTAACCGCAAGAGGTACGAGGTCTCGGCCCTCTTTTATACAACTTACAGCAAGGGAGACGGCTCGGATATAAGGCGCGAACTTGAGGCACTTGACGTAGATTTTATCCACCTTGAGTCAAGGCCCCGCTTTTACTCCAAGATAATAAAAGAGAGCATACGCGGCGTCCTTGCGCCGCTGCCCTCTCTTCGCAAAAAGTTTATTGCTTTTCACGACCTCTCCGGGAGGATAGAGCCAGCGGCAAAGGCCATTGCCTCTATCTTAAAAGAGGGGCAATTTGATATGCTTTACATGAACAACCAGCCAAGCTCCAATATGGAGGGAATGCTTGCCGCAGGCATAGCGGGCACGCACTGCGTTCAGCACTCAAGAGTAGAGGTAAGACTAACCGCGGCAGAGGCCGAAGAGGTTAACAGGGTTGTTGAGAGAGTAATATGTGTCTCCAGAGGAGTAATGGATTCCCTTATAAATGCAGGCGTACAGGCAGAGAGGTGCTGCCTTGTCTATAACGGCGTAGACCCCACGCTGCAGGCGGCCCGTACCGCTGAAGAGGTACGAGAGGGACTTGGGATTAAAAAAGACGAGTTTCTTATCGGCACGGTAGGTTCACTTATAAAACGAAAACGCGTGGATATTTGCCTTGAGACCATAGCGCTGCTCAAAGAAAAAGGCGTAAAGATAAAAGGGCTCGTGGTTGGTGCAGGTCCCGAGGAAGAGAGGCTGAAAGGTCTGGCCAAGACGCTTGGCATTACGGAGCAGGCAATATTCACCGGCTTTTCAGTTGATGCGCTCTCCTATATCAGGGCCATGGATGTATTTATGCTAACCTCTATAAAAGAGGGACTGCCGCGGGTAGTATTAGAGGCCATGCTTTTAGAAAGACCCGTTGTAGCGGCACACGTCACCGGGCCCGCAGAACTTGTACTTAATGACGTAACTGGCTTTCTTGTTGAGGGAGACGAGGCAAAGGATTTTGCCCGGCAGGTAGAGATACTTCTACACAACCCGGAGCTTCGTACTGCCATGGGGCAGGAGGGACGGCAAAGGGTAGTTAAGGATTTTTCAATAGAGAGATACGTAAATGGCGTACTCGCTGTTTTTCAAGAGGTCTTTAAGAGTTAGTCATGGTTATAGAGTGGAGTAATCTTAAAAAAAGACGGGAAGAGGTAAAGTCCAGGTACTCTTCCACAAGAAAAATTCCCCTTGTCTACGCAACAAAGAGGGAGCTCATCAGCGCAGAGCTTGCCTCAGTATCAGGCAGCGTACTTGATGTTGGCGGCTCTGACAAATTCGTCGGCAGGCTCTGCGATAAGGCCCCTTCAATCTCAGAGTACAAGAGCATGGACGTTGACACCTCCGTGGCACACGATTATCACAGCCTCGCTGATATACATCGCACTTTTAATACCCTCTTTGTACTTGACGTAATTGAGCACCTAACGCTGCAGGAGGGCGGGCTTCTGCTGAGTGAGTGTGAGAGGCTCTTGAGTCCGGGGGGCACGATTATCCTCACCCTGCCCAACAACCTGCACCCCACGGCCTTTAGCGGCGATGTTACACACGTCACATCTTACCGCTACCATGAGCTGGGGGCCCTGCTTCTCATATGCGGTTTTACCGAGATATCCATCAGAAGGGTCTCTGCTAAAAAAAAGCTCGGCCACAGGGTCCTTGCAGGTCTCCTAAGCCCCATAATGCGTTTTATGGATGTGGATTTCGCCACAGGAATTTTGATAAAAGCAAAAAAACCCTGAGAGAGGGAGGCAAGGAGTAATGTTCAATAAATCTGCGCTCCTTTCCCATATTGGTTTTCTTTGTCTTACTTTCTTTTTCCCAAAAGAAAGTAAGAAAGGAATATAAGAGATGTTATACGTTCTTGTATCTTTACTTATCTATCCGCTCATCTACCTTGCGGGATTAATGCGCCGCCGCAAGACACCTAATGCGGTGCTTGTCATACAGACGGCCAAGATAGGTGACATGGTTTGCAGTACGGCAGTATTACGTTCTTTAAGGCAACTCTTTCCCTCGGCTCGTATCGCCGTACTTGCGGACCCCGGTGCCTGCGGCATTCTTGAGAGCAACACCAATGTGGATGAGATTATACCCGTTACCTCAAAGGAGCTTAAGGGCCTTGGAGGAAAGCTGCGCGTAGCCGACCGCTTAAGGAGCGAGGGTTTTAATCTCTCCGTGGCGCTCTCACCAAACATCTCCAGCACCATGGTTCCGCTCTGGGCCCTCATTCCAATACGCCTCAGCGTGGTGCCTGATAATGCGGGGCTCACCTTCAGGCTGGCCTCTTTATTTAATACCGCGGTTGTGCGGCACCACAGAAAAAGGAGCATTACAGAGACCTATGCCAAACTGCTGGAAAAAGGCCTGGGCCTGCCCGTTGACGCGGACTCCACAAGACTGGAGGTAGCTATCACCGGAGAAGGCATGGAAAAATCCGGAGCCTTACTACAAAAGGCCGGAGTAAAGGTAGATATGTGGGAGGGAGAAAAAAAGGACCTTCTCATCGGCATGGCCCCGGCCGCAAGGAACAAACTAAAAGAGGTCTCCCCCAAGTTATTCGCCGAGGTAGCCGATGAACTAATTGAGCAGTGTGCCGCGCATGTGGTCCTCATCGGAGGATTGGGTGATCACGTGGCTGTGGGGAGCGTAATGCATGAGATGAAAAACAAGGCCATTGATATGTCGGGCAAGTTCTCTTTATCAGAGCTGCCCTCTCTGCTTGCGCATTTTGACCTCTTTATCAGCGTTGACAGCGGTCCAGTATACATGGCAATTGCCATGGGCGTGCCAACAGTTAATATGGCCGGGCCCTGCGCCATGGAAGAACGCCCCCTTGGGACTCGGAACATCGTCATACAAAAAGACCTGCCCTGCTCGCCATGCTCCTATACCTTTCAGACGGCTACAACATGTATGAAAGGTGATAGAGAGTGCATAACAAGCCTCACGGCAGAGCCCATCATAGCTGCCGCAAAAAAGCTCCTCAGCAACAGAGACAAGGGCAAGTAGGGGGCAAGGCGGGGTCTGCACAGGGGTAGAGCAGCACTTAGGCAGGGGCAAAGCCTTGCAAGACGATTTAAGGGCACAAAGGGCCGTGCCTGGGCTTATAGTGAAAAAAGCCCTTTTATAAGGACGATAACCGAGGATTTATGGAAAGAATATACACCCTAATAAAACCCCTGCTCCTTATCTACGTCTTTACCCTCCCCTTTACGCACGTCACGAGCATACGGGATACGGCCTTTATCTCTCTATTTACCTTCTTTGTAATTAAAATATTTCATAAAGGCTCGCATATAGATTTTAGAGACAAGACTGTTCTGGCCTTCTGCCTGCTTGCGGCAGTTACGCTTATTACCTCCCTTCTTGGCCCCTACCCCTGGGAGAGCCTTAATTTTATTAGAAAAAACGTCCTTTATCAGGCCCTTATCTTCTTTGTAATCATAAGCGAATACAAGAGTTTTGATGAGCTGAAACCTCTTTTATACACACTCATCGCAAGCTACGCCCTCCTTACCGTGCTGGTCCTTATATATAACAGCCCTACCGTACTCCTGCACTGGATCGAGTACTCTGAAAAAAAATACGCAAGCGGCTACTCCCTGCACGGTACATTTTATATCCCATTGCTGGCGGGTGTGCTCTACTGCTCGGTTAAGAACAGACCCTTAAGATGGGCCCTTATCCTGCTCCTGCTTGTAGAGTTCACACTCTGCGTACTTGATAATCACAGGGGCCAGACCGCGGCCGTTGCTCTGGCGCTTATCGCCGTAACCTTGCTTGCGAGACGCTGGAAAATCCTCCTCACAGGGTTTATCATCAGCCTTGTGCTTGGTACCGCCCTCATTGTGGCAGAGCCCGGCATGTTCACAAGGTACCAGACCCTGCTGCAGCCACGCACATATCTAAGCGATAAATACGGGGGCTGGAACGGAAGGTTCTTTATCTGGGCAGGCGTCGCTGATATGATAAAGGAGAGGCCCATAACAGGCTATGGTTATGGCTGGAAAAAAATGGCAACCGTGGCCAAAGAGAGTGGTTTTCTTGAAAAATGGGATAAAAAAGGGGGAACCTATAAGTTCTTCTCCACCCACCACTACGGGAGCACAACAGCCCATAACCTTATTATGCAGATACTCTTCGAGGGAGGAGTACTGGGACTAACCGCATTTTTAATATTCTGGGCCTCAGTATTTATGAAGGTACTGCCGCTGCCAAAAGACTCTGCGCGTCAGGGAGCCGCTTTTTTAAGGTACGGGGCTACGGGCATACTTATCTCGTATATACTCGTAAACATCGCCTGGAGCCTCTGGGAGGAAGTGGCGGGAATTCTTATGATGCTCTTCGCAGCGCTATGCGTGGTACTCTATAAAGAGATGCAGGAGAAAAAAATACCTGAGTAATCCTTCCTTACTTTCTTTTGGAAAAAAGAAAGTAAGACAAAGAAAACCAATAGGGGGAACAAGGGCAGGTTCATTGAATTTGCCTGCTGTAACCCACGAAACTTAAAAAAAGAAAACAAGACAAAGAAAACCAATAGGGGAAACAAGGGCAGGTTCATTGAATTTGCCTGCTG
>JAJRZX010000005.1 GCA_024275045.1 Deltaproteobacteria bacterium | reverse complement strand
GCTCTCCCCATTATAATCTTCTTCAATACATAGTTTTATGCGATCTACCCTCTTTGCCTTATAGGCCCCTATATAACTCACTCGCCCCTCCCCTGTTAAAAAAATCTACACAAAAATGTCACAATTTCGCCATAATCCTGTAATAAAGAGGATGTAGTATGTGTTCAAGAGAGCAGCTTGGAAAATGAGCTGTCCATTTCCTGATAGTAGGGATAAGGGCCTGAATGCGGAAGATCACCAATTGATTTCTCGCCATAAATTCAGACCAGGCAAGCATTCCACTATGACGGGTTTTTAGATACCCGGTACTGCTTGTACGTCCTTAGAAGTGGGCAGAAAGGATATGTGAGAGAAGCTCAACGAGTACACACCAAAAAATAGTAGATAACGTAGAAAAAGGAGATATAAAATCATGGAAAGAGTCTTAGGTCAGCCCTGCGCCCCATTTAAGCGGGCCCCATATGTAGCAAGAATAAAGAGACGAGTCAGCGCAGACAGGTTTGCTGTGCAGGCGGGGCTGGGTCTTAACGCCCTGGTGCTGAGCATTATCCTCTATGCTGAACTTTTTCTTAGATAAGAGAGAGTAAGTCTCAGTAAAAAAAGTATATAAGTGGCGGCGGAGAATTTTTCTGCCGCCGCTTTTTTATATCTGGAATTTATATTTTATTTTGTAAGAGAATTGGGTGCTTTTACTGAGGGTTGGCATGGAAAGTAGAGGGGGCTGCATGGCGTGTACAGGCCCTGCATTTACATTAAAAACTATCCCTCTATTTTCAGCGTCTCCATTTGGCTGAGGAGCTCTTCCAGTGTTTTGTAGTTAGCATCAATCTTTGACTGCGTACGTCCGATGGCCTTGTAAAACTCCGAGATTTTTTTCCCTTCACCGCCCTTGTTAGTTAAGGAAATAACCCCATTATTTTTAAGTTCAAGCTCATTCTCAAGAGTTTTTATTTTTGACTCCACCTCCTCATATTCTTTTGTGAGTTTTTTTAGTCTGCGTTTATCTTCTTTGGCCTGATCTTGTTTTTGATCGGTATCTTTACGGCGGTTTTTTTTGGATTTCTTAGATGATTTTGTTTTTTTCTTAACGGTTTTTTTTGGTCCCTCTTCTTCCCAGCCCGTGGACTCAAGGAACTCATCGTAAGTGCCGTCAAAGAGTACGGCCCTGTCTTCATGAAATATAATGAGTTTATTGGCAAGGCTTCTAAGTATGCCCTCGTCATGGGTAACTATTATTACACCGCCTTTAAACTTTGCGATCTCTTCTGTCATCACATCTATGGCGTCCATATCAAGGTGGTTTGAGGGCTCGTCAAGGAGCAGCAGGTTGGCGGGGTTTGCGATAATTTTACCCAGGAGAACTCTGCTCTGTTCTCCTCCTGAGAGTACGGATATTTTTTTCTCCGCCAGGTCCCCCGAGAACATCATGGCCCCGCAGACCGCCCGTACCTGCGAGATGCTCAGCGTGGGGCAAGACTGTGTTATCTCATCAACTACGGTATTTTGCGGGTCAAGCTCTTTGCGGTTCGTCTGCTGGTAGTAACCCGTGATGGCCGCGGGTGAGAAGTTTAGAGTCCCCGCGCTTGGCCTCATGGCCCCTGATAAAAGGTTGAGCAGTGTGGTCTTGCCCTTGCCGTTTTTTCCGATAACAGCGAGTTTATCTCCGGGGCGTATATTGAATGTGAGCCCGCTGAAGAGGTTGTCCTCGGCCTTGCCTGTGTATGAGAAGGCAAGGTCTGCAGCCTCCATTAGCACCTTGGCGTGACTGGCCTTGTAGTTAAAGCGAAAGCCAAGTTTGTACTCAGTGGGCATCTCATTGAGCACTTTTATTTTCTGAATCTGCTTGGCCTTTGATTTTGCCTGTGCGGCCTTAGTGGCCTTGGCGCCGAACCTGTCCACAAAGGACTGCAGCTCCTTTACACGTTTTTCCTGCTTTACCCGTGTCCTCTCATGCACCTCTTCATCCATAAGTATCTGAGAGTAGTATTTTTCCGTAGGGCCTTTTACCTTCATGAGGTTTCTTCTGTGAATGCCCATGGTGTGGGTTGTGACGGAGTCCATGAACTCACGGTCATGAGTGATGATGATTACCTCGCCGCGAAATGATTTCAGGAAGCGTCTCATCCAGCGCAGGCTAAGGATGTCAAGGTAGTTTGTAGGCTCATCAAGGAGCAGAAGATCCGGTCTCTTTAGCAGGGTCTTGGTGAGGTTTATACGAAGCTGAAAACCACCTGAGAATATTGTAGGCGATTTTTCCATATCCTCTTCAACAAAACCAAGACCAAAGAGGATTTTTTCCGCCTTGTAAAAGTCGTACTGCTCATCGAAGCTAAGTGCCTGGCAGCACTCAGCAAGGAGCGTATCTTTCGTGAAGTTAATATGCTGGTCAAGGTACCCGAGTTTGTACCCTTTTGGCATGGAGAAGCCGCCGTCATCAGGGGCTTCGAGGCCCATGATGATTTTCATTAGCGTGGATTTACCCGAGCCGTTCCTGCCCACAAGCCCCACGCGTTCGCCGCGGCTTAGTGAAAATGTTACGTCTTCGAAGAGAGGTCTGTTGTGATAGCCTTTTGAGAGTTTGTTTACCTGTATCATGGTTGTTGGTTAGTTTCCTGTCTGCTGGGCTGTGCCCATCAGATAAAGTTGAGAATGTAACGTATAAACAAATGGTGGGCACAGCCCACCCTCAGATTGACTATATTGTTGGTGCATAAAAGAAAATTGGTATTAACGGTAACATGCTTTTATCTTCATCGCTTAATTTGTGATAAAATTCTTGCCATAGTTCAATAAATCTTGCCAAACTTATTAATTCAACATGCACATGAGAGCTTCTTGCCGTATTTTTTGCATCAGGTGTGAATCCACCGGTTGAGATAAAAATTCCAACATCACCATCCTTCTGTAGTAGTCCCATAAGTTGCCGTACTTCAGCAACCGAGGCAGATTGCTCTCTGTGTTTAACTTGCACTTTTATTCTTGGAGACACTGTACCTAATGGATCACGATATGCGATAATATCAACTCCACCATCTTTACCTTTAGGTGCAACAAATGGCGTATAGTATTCCATCCCTCTTAGAAGTGCCGCGGCTAAATCCTGAAACTCATAAGGATTTTTCGACTTTATATGGTTTTTAAGACCCTCAATGGCAATTTGTTCGATTTCATCAATAGTGGCTTCCTGTTCTTTATCACTACTACTGTCTGTGGGGGCGTTAGATTTTTCGTTTGTTTCTTCCGATGCTTTTTCTTTTTGCCATTTTCGATATGCTTTAGTAGCTGTTTTAAGCAGTTCTATCTCACCTAACTCAAGCGCAGCTTCTCCTTCAGGGGTAAGATACCAAACCCCCTTTTTTTTAATCAGAAAACCTGCCTTAATGCAATCAATACTAAAAAAATGTAGTATGGATTGCCAACGTATATAACCTGATTTTTCATATTTTGATTTTGCCCAGTCATCAAGTTCGATTTGTTGGCCTACTTTTTCAACAACATCTCGGCCATTAAGCTCGCCGCCATTGTCTTTTAATGTTTGCAGGGCCGCATAAATTACTTTTGCCGCTAGAGCTCTTGATTTCGATAATGTTTTCATGTTTTCCTCTCAAGTCAACAAATTGTATGCTAGATTATTTTTAATGCCTCACAGCCTTGCAAGGTGGGCAAGTCCACCAACCTAATGGACTGTTGAAATCCTGCCCTCCCTTACCGCCCGTAATAAGCAGTAAGCGTCGCCTTTGCGATGGTGTGCTGATACAATAAAAATCCTACCCCGGCGGGGTGAGTGTTTTTATCCGCGTTCAGCCTTGGCGTATCAAGGGCATATACCGTAAAAATGTACCTGTGAGGCTTGTCCCCTTTTGGCGGGCAGGCACCGCCATACCCCTGTTTTCCAAAATCCGTAAGGCTCTGAATGCTGCCCTCTGGCGCAAGGTCTTTATCCACATTCCCGGCCCCGGCCTTCAGCCCGGTTACATTTGAGGGAATATTAAAAATCACCCAGTGCCACCATCCTCTTCCTGTTGGCGCGTCAGGGTCGTACACAGTTACGGCAAAGCCCCTTGTGTGTATTGGCGCGTTACTCCACTTAAGAGCAGGAGATATATTTTTTCCCGTACAGCCAAATTCCGAGTAGACCTGATCTATACTCAACTGTCCATCTACGTACTTGCTTGTAAGTGTAAACTCCGCGGCCTCTACGTTTCCCAGACCAAGAACCCCAAATATAAATATAACCGCAATAATTTTCTTCATCATATCCCTCATTTGCGCGGTGAAACCATCTGGTATTGAAGAGCCCTTAATTTTATAAATAATCAATTTTATCCTGATAAGATCACGAATTATACAAATCTAACATCTTTGGTGAATAGGGTCAATGTGACACTGTGAGGAGGCGCGGCGCACCTATT
>JAJRZX010000082.1 GCA_024275045.1 Deltaproteobacteria bacterium | reverse complement strand
GCGTCTTTTTTAAACCCCCAGCCCAGGGACTTTACATACGGGCTCTATAAGTGGAAGTCCACGCCTTATGACGAGCTTACCCCCGGGCATAAGGATTTTGTCCGTATGATAGGCGCGGATTCTCTTCGTAAGGGTGAGGCATGGAAGGGACTAAAAGGTACTGCCATGCCAGGCTGGAAGGGAGTTTTAAAGGATAATGGTATTAATGACGTTATCGCCTATATCAAAAGCCTTGCAGAGCTGGGTGTGCCTGAGACGGCTTCCATAGACCTATCTGGGAAGGTAAAAAACACAATAGTGAGCATTAAGAGAGGCCGCAAACTCTTTGCCGATAACTGCACGGAGTGTCACGGCAAGCTGGGCAGGGGAGATGGAACAAAACGGCTAAAAGATGACTTTGGCGTAAGGACCTGGCCGAGAGACCTTACAAAACCCTGGACATTCAGGGCAGGCGGCACCGCCGAAGATATATACACAAGGATTACCGTTGGTATTCTGGGTACGCAGATGCCAAGCTTTGATGATCCTGAGAGCAAGAAAAGGCTCTCCGAGAGTGAGCGATGGGACATAGCCAATTACGTAACCTCGCTTGCGGAGCCCCTTTTAAAACCCGCCTCAGGGGGTCTTATAAGCGCCTTAAAGGTAGAGGGGCCGCTTCCCCAAAGCCCTGATGATGAGGTCTGGGCCAGGACCGGGTACAGTAACTTTTATCTATCTCCGCAGATAATAACCCCAAAGAGGTTATTTACCCCTACCGTGGATTCCATATCCGTAAAATCGATTTATAATGAGAAGGAGGCGGCCTTTTTACTCGAGTGGGACGACCGCACAGAGAGTATACCCGGAGTAAAGAAATCGGAGAAGCTATCCGAGGGAGAGGTCTTCAGGGACGGCGTTGCGGTAGAGCTGCCGCTAAAGAAAATAGAGGGCGCAAGAAGGCCCTACTTTGGTATGGGAGGCCCGCGTGAGCCTGTAAGGATATTATTCTGGCAGGGAGGGAGCGCGGCCACACCAGAGCGTTTTACTCTTATAGAGGCGCGCGGGGTTAAACGCATAAAAAAGAAAGCCGCGTCATCGGTGTTTTTTGCAAGAGGTTTTTACGATAATGGCAGATGGAGGGTTGTAATAAAGGGGCCGCTTCAGGCCCTTTATCCCGGTGGGGGGAGCGTCTCCAAAGAAAACACTCTCATACCCGTAGCCTTTGCGACATGGGACGGATCCAATGGCGAGAGAGGCTCAAGGCACGTGAACTCAAGCTGGCACTGGGTCTCGCTAAAGACCGGGCAGGGCTCGTGGCCTCTGTTCTGGCCGCTAATTGTATTTGTAGTGGTATTGATAGCAGAGCTCGTTATCGCACGTGAGCTACGCGGCAGGTGATTTTTCGCGGTTTCTAAGGTACCCGAGGAGCATAAGGAAGGTACCGGAGATAAGAAGGACATAATTAAAGGGGTCTGATGGGAGGTTGCCCTTAAGGGTTATCATTGTATTCAAGAGCCCTGTAAATAGAAGGACGGCCCCGAAAAAACGCCAGCCCACGCCTTTTTGTCTTTTAGCGCTATTTGTTTTATCCTTTTTCTCGTTGTTCATTTTATTAAGCCTCCTCTTATCTTCTGCCTGTTTTGTGTTTTAGCTTTGCCATTAGCTCAGGCGTTATCTCTGCTATACCCATGTGTTTAGCGTAGCGCTCAATGCCTTTTGTCACCATACCTCTTAAAAATCGCGGAACTTTATCGAGGCGCGCCTCTGCCTCTGCTGTCCACTGCGGGGCTTCTGTACTCTCAGAAAATTCGGTCTCTACGGCCTCGTACTCACACGAAGGGTCCTCGGCACCAATGTCTTGCCCTTCTGCAAGGGCCTTTGCCCTGCATCCTCCGCAGATATCCCTGTAAGAGCAGAGTCCGCACCTGCCCGTAAGCACCTCCTCTCTAAGGGTTTTAAAGGCGGTGTCCTTCTGCCATATCTCCTGCAGGGTTACTCCTCCTCTGCCAATATGCGACGCTCCTTCTTTGGCGGGTATATAGGGGCAGGGGGTAATCTCACCCAAAGGTGTTATCCTCATGTAGGAAGACCCTGCAATGCACCCGCAGGTGCCTCCCATAAGCAGCGGGCTCTCCGCGTCTATGGCCTCAAGGTGGCGCATGAACTGCGGGGCGCACCTTGCGCGAAGCTTCAGCCTCTCCTCAAGGGGACCGGCCCTCTCTGCTATCTCACCAAGGATGGCCTCGTATGAGCCGTGGCTTAGAGTGGTGTCCTCTTTGTCTTCTCTGGCGGCCCTGCCCGTGCATACCGTGAAAAAGATATTAAGGGCCTTGGCGCCGCTATCAAGGGAGAGTTCTATCATGGGCCCAAGCTCGTTCTTGTTTTCTTCTGTAACAGTGAAGTGTATCTGAAACTCAAGGCCCGCCTTCTTTAGGAGCTCCATACCCTTTATGGTCTTGGCCCAGTCTCCTTTAAGCCCTCTGAAGCGGTCGTGATATAAGGGCGTGGCTGAATCAAGGCTCACCCCCACTCCAAGGGTGCCGGTCTTTTTAAGCCTCTGCACCGTAACTTCGTCAAGCTCTGCTCCGCTTGTGCCAAGAAAGACCGTCAGCCCCTTCTCTGTTGCAGCTCTTATTATGGTGAATATATCCGGGCGAAGCAGGGGTTCGCCCCCTGTTAAGATGAGTATGGTACCGGGACTGAACTCGGCAATTTCATCTACTATGGCAAGGGCTTGAGTTGAAGAGGTCTCAGCGCCACCTGCCATGGCAAAGCTATCCATGTAGCAGTGCGGACACTTAAGTCCGCACCTTCTTGTGATATTCCATGAGATGATATATGGGGGCGATATGCTCATCTTATCAGAGCCCCAGATCTTTCTTGAATTTCTCTAAAAACATGGCGTTTATCTCAGATACCCCGGCATCAAGGGCGGCCTCGTTTATCATGGCGCGGGCGGC
>JAJRZX010000081.1 GCA_024275045.1 Deltaproteobacteria bacterium | reverse complement strand
TCACCTTTAATTTTAAATACGCTATACTTAACAATATAGCCGTTAATACCGCTACCGTCCAGCGTGATAACAAAAACCGCGAAGAAAGATTTTGAGAATTATAAAAAAAACAAGAGTATACAAGGGTCTTTTGATAAATTTGGATTGAATGAGGCACCCACTTATGTTAATTTATATAATTACGTTTAAGTGCTTATGCGCTTAATTAAGTACCATCAAAACCGCCCACACAGGGCCTTTGAGCGGAGTTTTAGGGTTAATGACCGATAGATTCAGAATTGACAGCCACAAGCTAATGTATCACCCGGAAAGAGTTGCAAAGTGGCTACGCGGCGAGGATATATACCCCATATATGTTGAAATCTCACCCTCTGGGGCCTGTAATCACAGGTGTACCTACTGCGCGCTTGATTACATGGGTTATCAGCACCGCTTTCTTGATACCGAGGTCTTAAAAAAGCGCCTTACGGAGATGGGGCGGCTGGGAATTAAATCCGTCATGTACGCAGGCGAAGGCGAGCCCTTTTTGCATAAAGACATTGCCTCAATAATCAATCACACAAAAGCATCGGGCATAGACGTAGCCATTACAAGCAACGGTGTGCTCTTTACGGAAAAACTCATAAAGGCCGCCATGGCCTCCATTACGTGGATAAAGATAAGCATCAACGGCGCCACAAAAGAGACCTACGCAAAGATGCACCGTACGGACGAGGGGGATCTTAAACGTGTCGTGGATAACATGACCGCTGCCGTAAGGATACGCGAGGCCGAGGGCCTTGATACCGCCATAGGCATGCAGCTCATTCTGCTGCCTGAGAACGTACACGAGGTCCTGCCTCTTGCCAGAATGGCCCGTGATATTGGCGTGGATTACCTTGTTATAAAACCCTACTCACAGCACCTTAAAAGCATTACCACTCAGTACGAGGGGGTAAAATACGATGACTTCTATCATCTCTCCGAGGAGCTCAAAGAGCTCAGCACTGATACGTTCAGCGCCATCTTCAGGATAAATACCATGAAAAAGCTCGCTGACGAAGAGCGCGGCTACTCCAGATGTCTGGCCCTGCCCTTCTGGTCCTATATAGATTCAGGAGCAGGTCTCTGGGGGTGCAGCGCGTATCTAAGTGACGAGAGGTTCCTCTTCGGTAATCTCATGGAGAATACCTTCGAGGAGCTCTGGAAGGGCGAGAAACGCCGCAATACAATGGAGTTCGTCAGAAACGAGCTTGACGCATCAGAGTGCCGCGTAAACTGCAGAATGGACTCCATAAACAGGTTCCTCCGCGACCAGTTAGACCCTCCCGGGCACGTAAACTTCATCTAAAGCGGCAATGGGCCGGTAACAATAAGGCGGGTGTAAGACAAAAATCCCCCTTGACAAAGATGAGTAAAAATATGAGCACAAAATCAGATGTAAACTTTTCACCTGAAGACCTTGCCGCTATACCGCAAAAGGCCCTTCTGGAGCTCTACACCACTATGCTCAGGATAAGGCTCTTTGAGGAAAAGATAGTAGAGCTCTATCCCGAGCAGGAGATGAAGTGCCCGGTGCATCTCTGTATCGGCCAGGAGGCCATCGCCGCCGGGGTATGCCGGAACCTTAAAAAAGACGACTACATGGTATCCAACCACCGGGGCCATGGTCACGGCATTGCCAAGGGAATCTCCATGAAAGTCCTCTTTGCCGAGTTTTACGGACGCACCACAGGGTGCAGTAAAGGCAAAGGCGGCTCCATGCACATTATTGATACATCACAGGGAATACTCGGCACATCGGCTATCGTGGGCGGCGGCATTCCAATGGCCGTAGGCACCGGACTCAGCTCACGCATAAAAAAAGACAAGCGGGTCTCCGTGGTCTTTTTTGGCGACGGCGCCTTTGACGAGGGGGTATTTTACGAGTCCTTTAACTTCGCCTCCCTTAAGAAACTGCCCGTTGTATTTGTATGCGAAAACAACTTCTATGCCACCAACTCCCGCCAGTCCTCACGGCAGAGCTCCTGTGAGATAGCAAACTCCGCCCGCGCCTTTGGCGCCCCGGGCATGTGTGTTGACGGCAATAACGTGGTAGAGGTCTATAAAGCCGCAGACCAGGCCGTTAAACTGGCACGATCCGGCGGAGGGCCAAGCCTAATTGAGGCCACTACATACCGCTGGAAAGGGCACGTTGGCCCTGATGTGGATTATGAGAAAGGCGCGCGTACAGAAGAAGAGCTTATCTACTGGATGAAAAGATGCCCTGTTAAAAACTTCGAGAAGGCGCTTCGTGAAGGCGGTATTGTCACAGGAGAGACCCTTGACGCAATACCCCAGGCCATATTCACGGAACTGGACGAGGCCCTGTCCTTTGCCATTAAGAGCCCTTACCCAAAACCTGAAGCGCTCTATGAAGATCTATATAATATATAATAACCGAGAATAATTATGCCCTGGACCAAGATAGCAGCAGAGAGACAAAATATCACAACCACGGACTCAGTGAATCCCGATGTACGCCGTGGTTCGTACCGCGACGCCATACTTGAGGCCACGCGCAGCTGCATGGAGACGGATGAGAACGTCTTTGTACTTGGCGAGGGCGTTGATGATGTAGGCGGAGTATTCGGCACCACTCAGGGGCTAATAGATATATTCGGTCCTGAGCGTGTCATTGATTCACCTCTTGCCGAGAACGGCATAACAGGCGTGGCCATGGGTGCGGCACTGGCCGGCATGAGGCCACTTCTGGTGCATATGAGGGTTGATTTTCTTCCCCTCTCCCTTGACCAGATAGCCAACCACGCGGCCAAGTGGTCCTACATGTTCGGCGGCAATGCCTCTGTGCCTCTTACAATAAGGGCCATAACAGGACGGGGCTGGGGTTCTGCTGCGCAGCACTCACAGAGTCTGCAGGCCATCTTCGCGCATTTCCCGGGACTTAAAGTCGTAATGCCCGCTACTCCATACGATGCCAAGGGGCTGCTTATCTCAAGCCTCTATGACAACAACCCCGTACTCTACCTTGAGCACAGGTGGCTCTATGACATGACCGGCCCTCTGCCTGCGGAGATGTACAGAGTGCCAATCGGTAAAGCAAACCTCATCCGTGAGGGTAAGGACGTCACCATTATCGCCATCTCCCAGATGGTGGGCATGGCAATGGAGGCGGCTGAGGACCTTGGAGCAGACGGCATAGAGTGCGAGGTTATAGATCTTCGCACCATAAAACCGCTTGATATTGAGCTCATACGCAGCTCTGTTCAAAAAACCGGCCGCCTTGTGGTTGCTGATACGGCATGGAAAGAGTTCGGCGTAAGCGCCGAGATACTGGCCCTGGCGCTTGAGGACAGAGATACATTCAACGCACTTAAGGGCCCGGCCATAAGGGTAGCGCTCCCTGACGTGCCAACGCCTGCCAGTCATGTGCTTGAAGAGGTCTTTTACCACGGCCCTGAGGATATTATCAGTGCCGTAAAAAAAGCCGTTGAAGAGGCATAATGGGTTCCGGTAAACCAAGCATCTCCATAATCGTACCTTGCTACAACGAGGCAAAGAACATCAGCGGCACTGTAGCGAGTATAAATAAAAGCATAAAAGAGGCACGCATCTTCAGCTCATCGGAGATACTTATCTTTAATGATAAAAGCACCGATGATACGGGAACCGTTGCCGAAGGACTTGCAAAAAAAAATAAGAACATAAGGGTAATACACAACGAGTCCAATATGGGATTTGGCTATAACTACACAGAGGGAGTCAGGCAGGCGGTAAAAGACTATGTGCTTATGATACCCGGAGACAACGAGATACCCTCTACCGCTATTACAAATATCTTCAGCAGCGTTGGAGAGGCCGACCTGATTATACCTTACACTGTTAACCCCGAGGTGCGGCCCCTTCCCCGTCGCATCATATCAAGGGTATTTGTAATGCTTTTTAATACCCTCTTCGGCCTTAATCTCCGGTACTACAACGGCCCATGCGTTATAAAAGGAGATCTCCTTAAAAAAGTTCCCATGACCACACATGGTTTTGCCTACATGGCCGCCATACTCGTAAGGCTCTTAAAGAGCGGGGCTACCTTTAAGGAGGTGCCCATGAAAATTCAGTACAGGGAATCAGGCGCTTCCAAGGCATTCAGGCCGCGTAATGTCTTAAGCGTAATAAGTGCAATCGTAAAACTCTTCTGGGAAGTCCGCGTCAGTGAACGCGGTTCATATAACACCTCACCCGCCAGGGTGAACTGAGCCGTTAAGGCCGGGGGTTTAAATTACATTGAAGATACTCTTTATAATAAAAGACGTTGAGTATATCGACCCTATGGGCATTATGCTTTTATCGGCCCTTGCAAAGGAACGGGGTCACACTACAGACCTTGCCGTACTCTCCGAGGGCAACCTGGAAGAAAAAATTCGCACAAGCCGCCCTGATATAGCGGCCTTTAGCGCCAAGACAGGGGAACACAAGTACTACATCGCGGCAAACGATGTTGTAAAGTCCATAGACAAAAACATCCGCACGGTTATCGGCGGGCCTCACCCTACTTTTTTTCCTGATATTATAATCAAGCACCCCTTTGACGCACTCTGCCTCGGCGAGGGTGACGATGCCTGGGGAGAGCTCCTTGATGCCTTTGAAAAAAACGAAGACCCATCAAATATCCCAAACATCATAACCCGAGATACCTTCACCGAGGACGTAAGACAGAAAATGCGCCCCCGCCGCCGCGCCCTTGACGACCTGCCATTTCTTGACCGCGAGCTTGTTTATTCACGCACAAGGCTTGGCAAGTTCCCCATGAGAAGTTTCATGATAGGCCGGGGCTGTCCTTATAAATGCACCTATTGCTTTAACCACAAATACAATGTCCTCTATAAGGGCAAAGGCCCCCTGCACTCAAGGATGAGCGTAGAGAGGATAATCTCCGAGCTCAAGCTCCTCAAAGACACCTACCCCACGCAGTTCATAAAGTTCTACGATGATATATTTGTCTTTAAGGACGATGAGTGGCTAACGGAGTTTGCAGAGAGGTTCCCCCGTGAGATAGGTCTGCCCTTTCACTGTCTCATGCGCGCGAATCTCCTTACCGAGCCCATACTTGTCAATCTGAAAAAAGCCGGGCTCAGCTCCATCAGCATGTCCATTGAGAGCGGCAACGACAGAGTGCGTAACGAGATACTAAAACGCAACATGAGCAAAGAGACCATGATAGAGGCCTTTGCGCTCTGCAAAAAATATAATATACCAACATTTTCAAATACCATCTTCGCAATACCAAGCTCCACCTTAGCTGACGACATAGAGTCCCTTGACCTTAATCTCGCCTGTCACGTTACCTTCGGAGAGTTCCCGCTGTTTTTTCCATACCCAAAGACCGAGCTTGCCGAGTACGCAATAGAGCACAAGTACTTTGACGGCGACTTTGATAAACTCCATATGAGTTATCAGAGCACCTCGCCGCTGACGTGCTTTAGTAAAGAAGAGAAACTCCTGCAGAGAAACCTCTCTCTGCTCTCCACGTTATGCCTCTTCATGCCCTCGCTGAGGAATCTCATCGTAAAGAGGCTCATAAAACTACCACTCACGGGCCCGTACTTTGTTATCTATTTTCTGGTAAAGGCATACACCGTAAAAACAAAGATATACCCCATGAAGTTTTCCTTCATGGATACGCTTCGCGGCATATATGAGAGCTTTGTCCTTGAACGCTTTAAACACACTGAAGAGATACTTAAAAACGAATAAAGTCCATTATAGGCAGGCCATTTCTGGACGCAGACAGATTACCATAATGAACGCAGTACTTGGATACGTTAAGGAGTAGAAAAGAACCATGACACTGAGGGATCATGTAATACTTGGCGCCGCCGCCTCAATAGGACTTTACGCCTTTACGGGAGTAGAGGCCATATGGTTTTTCTGCGCCTCAGTGCTTATTGATATTGATCACTACCTGGACTTTATCTATCACAGCAGGCTGCGCAACTTAAGCCCGAAAAACATGTTCAGCTACCACAGAACCCTGCAAAGATGGTGGAAAGACCCTGCGTTTTTAAATATGGAGGTCTTTCATACAGCGGAATTTCTTGGCATTCTGCTTTTTCTTACAATCTTACTTGGCTCCGCAACCCTGCTGGCAATATTCTTGGGTTTTATCTTTCACATCTCCCTTGACATGATATTTCTTCTTTATCACGGAGTATTTTCCAAGCGTACAAACTCCATAACAAGCTACTTCATCAGGAAGAGGCAGATGGCGGAGATGGGTTACGACCCGGCGGTACTTTACAGAAAAGCCGTGGACATAGTATCATAATCCCCGGTTAAGGACCTGAGGTGTCCTGCCGCGGATATAAAAAAACAAGAGGTTCAACGTGATATGGCAAAAGAAAAAGTTCTTATAATAAAACTCGGATACTCCGAGACCCTTGTGGACGAGATAAGCCACACCTCAAGCCTTGGAGACGTGCTTCGAAGCACTGTGCTGCTCCCTCTTTTTAAGGACGCTCATGTTACATGGCTTGTTGACGAGTCCGCCATCTCGTTACTTAAGGGCAATAAACTCATTAAGAGAATCCTGCCCTATGATCTTACAACGGTCCTGCAGCTCCAGGCTGAGCGTTTTGATACCATTGTAAACCTTGAAAAAGTAGCGGGCATATGCGCACTCTCCGATTCCCTTACCGCATGGAGGCGCTGCGGCTTCAGGTTCGACCCTGACTCAGGAACCGCCAAGGCATACGCAGGCTCACAGCAGGCACTGGAAATATGCTCAAGCCCTGAGGACAAGATAGCCCATACCAATTACTGGGAGGAGATTCTCTTCTCAATGGTAGACTCACAGTGGCATGGTGAGATTCCCACCCTTGGATACAAACCCCGCTCAAAGGTAAAATACGATATTGGTTTTAATCACAACGTGGGGGCAAAGTGGCCCCTTAAAGCATGGCCCGCAGAGTACTGGAAAGAGCTTGAGGCCCTTATAGGCGATAAGTACACCATTACCTGGCAGGAAGGGCTTGAGTCACTTGAACAATATATTGAGTGGATAAACTCTCTAAAAGTCCTTGTAACCAACGACAGTCTGGGCCTGCACATCGCACACGCCCTTGGAAAAAAAATAGTGGCCCTCTTCGGCCCCACCAAAGAGAGTGAGATATACATAAAAGACGGTGTAAAACTCCTGCCCAACGGGGATTACGAGTGCCTGCCCTGTCTCAGCACAACTTGTGTTAAAGAAAAACCATGCATGTACGCCATAAGCCCGGATATGGTTTTTATGAACATAAAAAAACTACTAAAGGAGTGAACCTTGAAGGCCCTCTCACCTATTAAGATACCGGATCATTACAATTATGTAGCGGCTTTTCTTACCCTCTCATGTAACCTGACCTGCAGTTACTGCATTAACAGATTCGGCCAGGTTGGTTCCAGCAAGCCGCTCCTTAAGGGCAGTGAGTGGGTTAAGGCACTTAACAGAATTGAGTCAAGGCCTGACCTGCCCATTACGCTCCAGGGCGGAGAACCAACCCTCCACAAGGGATTCTATGAGATTGTTAACGGCCTGAGACCTGACCTTAACATCGATCTCCTTACAAACCTTCAGTTCGATGTAAACGAGTTCATGGCCAATGTAAGCCCTGAGAGGATTAAACGCGACTCGCCCTACGCATCAATACGCGTAAGTTACCACCCCGAGGTCATGGACCTGCCGCCCCTTGCAGAGAAAGTCCTCACACTGCAAAAGGCCGGGTACAGCATCGGCATATGGGGCGTTATGCACCCGCTGCAGGATAAACTCATTCTCGATGCGCAGAAATACTGCCAGGACCTTGGTATAGACTTCAGGCTTAAAGAATTTCTCGGCGAATACAACGGCATAATGTACGGCACCTACAGGTACGAAGGAGCCTGTGACGGCAACTTTGAAAAACACGTAATGTGCAAGACCACGGAACTTATAATGGGCCCCGACGGCTCTGTATACCGCTGCCACAGCGACCTCTACGGGGGCAGACCCCCGGTGGGAGATATAACCAGCCCCGAGTACGAGCTTGAGGATGTATTCAGGCCATGCCCCGTATTTGGACACTGCAACCCATGTGATATAAAAGTTAAGACAAACAGGTTTCAAAAGTTCGGACATACCTCCGTGGAGATAGAAGGACTATAAGAGACAAGACTTCCTTACTTTCTTTTGGAAAAAAGAAAGTAAGACAAAGAAAACCAACGGGGGGATGTTCCCTATCCCCTCTGTACCTGCATCTCTCTCCCGTGTAACCTTATTCCCTCTGTACCATCATCCCTCTTCTGCGAAACCTTTTAAAAAAACAACAAAAAAGAGTGAGGGGCCGAAGGCCCCTCACTCTTTTAATTCAGGTAGGATTTTTAGATTGTTGACCTACTGCTTAATCGAGTTTACCAGTTAGGATTGACAAAGTTAATGTTGCCGTCAAAAGGTATTACAGTGGTATTGGCCTTGGCCTGAGTGTTAAGGGTGCTGGAGTGAAGCTTGATGTTACCGGCGGCAAGGGTCATGCCGGCACTGTCAAATACTACGTTGGCAGATTTGATGTAACCGCCTGTGGCAAGCTTGGCCTCGGAATCAACTGTCTCTGCAGGGTTATCCGTAAGATATGCCTGAGCCGCCGTATATGCGTTCTTGGCATCGGAATCAAGCTCAGTCTTGTAAGCCCTGAGTCTGTATTTTGTGAACTGAGGTATGGCAATGGCCGCCAAAATAGCGATGATGGCCACAACGATGAGAAGCTCGACGAGTGTAAAACCGCCGCGGTTTTCCCTGAATTTTGTAACTGCTGTGTTGATTGACATGTGTTTCCTCCTTAGGTTGTTTTCACGTTTTTTTAATCTTTTTGATACAGTCGTCATCTTGCAGAGTTATATTGCAAGTGCCGTGCCAAAACATAAACGCTTTATAATCAATGAGTTACAACACAGTGCTTGATGGGCTTCCGAAGAAAGTGACGTTTTTTGTCAGTTCTTACGCACTTTTTAGTCTTTTTTGTCCTGCTCTTTTAGCAGGGAGGTAATGGCAGAGACCTTCTTCAACTCCTTTTTATCGGTAAGCATCTTGGATAAATTCTCAAGAACCTTCTCATAAGAGCCGTCACCGGATAAAGCATCACTGTAGTACTTCACACCCTCGGCCAATCTACTGGTCTCAAAAAAGGTATTTCCAAGGTAATAAGAGACCTCACCGCGTTTTTTATCATCATCGGCTATAAAGAGGGCCTTCTTCAACGCGTCCTCGGCGCACTCATACCTGCCAAGTTTAAAACACGCCCTTCCAAGGACTTTTAACCCTGAGTACTCGGCATTGTCATTGGCAAGCCTTATGTACTCATCAAGCAATGAGACTGACTTCTCGTAATCCTTATTATCAAAATAAGTGAGTCCAAGCGCGAGATAGCTGCGCTTGAAACTCTTATTTATCTCCAGTGAGGTCTTGAAGGCGGTTATGGCATCCTCTCTCCGCCCTGCCCTGCCAAGGGCAAGACCAAGGTCGTAATAGATAAAACCATCCCTGTCAGCGGCAACCGCCCTCTGCAGCTCCTCTACGGCCCGTGCCTTTTGCTCCTTACCATCTAACTTGCCAAGAAGCAGCCCCATGAGCCTGTGAGGATAAGCATAAGTATTACCATCAACGCCGTCGTGAATGGCGAGCATTACACGCCTCAGCCCCTTCTCCATCTCCTCTTGTTCTTTCTTACCCTTTGGCAGAGGATACTTTGGGTCTACGGAACATGGCGTAAAAGTGAGGCCGTTCTTTTCTATGATATCTCCGTACCCGCTCTTCTTCTTAAGGTACAGGGCCGATAAGTTATCAAATACCACAGGGGACCACTCGGCGGAGTTATAGAGCACCTTACACAGGGGCTGGTCAAGTTTGACAAGGGCCATGGTAATACCGTACTCATCGGAGAGCCGCTTCCATCCCTCTTTACTCTCACCGTGCCTTGACTTCCAGTAAAAGCGCGGAGAGTACACCGTAGGCGTCCTTCCGTCTATAAAGACCTTGAGCTCAGGATAATTAAATGTCAGGTAACCGCCAAAATCATAGTAGTTATAGATATTGCCCTTTAGGCCATGCTCTCTTAAAAAACCCACGCTCCCAACAGGGTACTCATTAACACGCACGCCTATCCCTATCTTGTTTATAAAGGTGCCGTCCCTCAGGAGAAGGCCCAGGAGAATAGATATCAGCAAGGCCGTTACAAGGCCGCCTCTACGGAGCCATCGAGGGTCTTCAAAACCGCGGGACTTTAAATAGGCCGTAAAGTTAAAAGCAATTACAGGAGCAGCGAAAAAAGCAAACTGCCCTACCCAGCGCACATGGCTCTTTGCCATGTAAAGGGCGCCAAGAAAGAGCATTATGTCCCTTGTCTTCAGAGACCTGCGGTTAAGGGCAAATGAGAGCAGCCCCATGTAAAAAAGAAGCCTGAAGGCAAAATAATTTACCGGAAATGGGTAAAAAGAAAAGAAGAGGTCTTTTACTGGAAGCCTTGCCCACTCGCCTATATGACGGAGCGCATCGGTGTTTGCTCCTCCCTGATGGATAAAGGGAAATATGGCAAGCTTAAGCCCATAGGGGTTGATTAGCGTAACAAAGGGCAGGATAAGTCCAAGTATCAGAAGCCTTTTTTAGCCCTTACCACACCTGCAAAGCCCTTGAACCCCACTCTCAGGAAAACATCTATAAATTCTCCGGAGGCATAAGCCCAGACAATAAAGACACCTAAGATGGCGCTTGAGTGAATGTTCACCCATAGGAGCTGAAGAGGCAGGATAATAAAAACAAGAAGAAAAGAATCTCTTCTCTCGTTATGATTAAGGATAAGCAGGTACAGGGATATGAGTAAAAAGCCAAAGAGATGGGGCCTTATGAAGAGGCGCGGATAGGCGCATGTAAGACTGAGTATAAGCAAGAGCGGGAGAAGCCAGAGCCTTTTTGCGGTACCCAGCCTTATGTTAAAGTACAGTGCTGAGAAAATGGCAAAGGTAAGGAGGAGCTGAAGAATATAAAGCCCTGTCCAGCCTCCCAGCTTACTGTAGAAGACGTGGGCGATTACCTGAAAACCCCAGGTAAAATCAATCCACTGCGCTCCGCGGAAAGTATAACTCAGGGGGTCGGTTAGCGGCACCCTCCAGTGCTCTACGATCCATCCGCCTGTGCGCAGGGCCCAGAAAATGTCCGAATCCCAGTGCTGTATCTGCGTGGCGCCAAGAACAATAAAAAAGGCCCCCCATAGAAGGACCAGGATAGTGCATAAGACCTCGGAACCTTTAGTCTTCTCGTATCTCATATTTGCTGATTTTATACCTCATGGACCTGAAGGACAACCCGAGAAGCTCGGCGGCTTTTTTCTTAACGCCCCCTGCCTTCTTAAGGGCATTGGCAATAATCTCCTTCTCAATATCCTCCACTGTTTTCTCAATGTCAAGCCCATTATCAGGAACCTCAAGATCATAGCCCAGTGAGGCGCTCGTTCCATAGCTCAAAAGAGAGCTCGGCAGAGACTCAATACCAAGCGTATCAGTAGTGCTAAAGGCCACTGCCCGCTCAATTATGTTCTCAAGTTCACGCACGTTTCCCGGGTAATGAAAGCCCATTAGCCTCTCCAGCGCTTCCTTTGAGACTGATTTCACAGACTTATTATGGGCCGCCGTGTATTTGCCTATAAAGTGTTCTGCCAGAAGCGGTATATCAGTTCTTCTCTCACGAAGCGGCGGCAGCTCCACATGAATTACATTCAGCCTGTAAAAAAGGTCTTCGCGAAACCTTCCGGCCCGCACCTCCGCGTCTACGAACTTATTGGATGCCGCTACAATCCTTAGATCAACATACAAATCCTCTTCGCCGCCAACACGGCGGAAGGATCGTTCCTGTAAAAAACGCAGGAGCTTTACCTGCAGCCTCTGCGGCATCTCGGTAATCTCATCCAAAAAGAGCGTACCGCCGTCGGCCTGCTCTATAAGCCCTTCTTTATCTGATACCGCGCCTGTGAAAGCCCCCTTCACGTGCCCGAAGAGCTCGCTCTCCATAAGGTTCTCAGGTATGGCGCCGCAGTTTATGGCTACAAAACGGGAGTTCAGCGGGTCTCCCTCCACATGAACGGCGCGGGCAATAAGTTCCTTGCCTGTGCCGGACTCGCCGGTAATAAGCACGCTGGCCTTTGTGGCGGCTACGCCTTTTATTATCCTGAATATATCGGCCATAACAGGGCTCTGGCTCACTATGCTCTCAACACCGGACTTTGCCTTTACTTTCTGCTTTAAGCGGCGGTTCTCAAGATGAAGAGCGCGGTACTCAAGGGCCTTGCATATGTTCATCTTTACCTCATCTATATTAAAAGGTTTGGTAAAGTAATCATAGGCCCCTGATTTCATGGCATCGATTGCCGTATCAACAGAGGCGTAGGCCGTAATCATTATCACGGGGGCCTCTTTATCAATGGCCTTGAGCTCTTTAAGAAGCTCAACACCATCCATTCCGGGCATGCGCAGATCAGTAATAACAAGATCAAAGGGATTGGCGCGGCAGTAAAGCAGTGCCATCTTTGCCGTGGGAAAGCTCATCACAGAGTACCCGCTCCTGCGGAGCAGTATCTCCAGAAAAGACCTCATATCCTGTTCGTCATCTACTACGACTATCTTGCTCTTGTTCTTCTTT
>JAJRZX010000080.1 GCA_024275045.1 Deltaproteobacteria bacterium | reverse complement strand
CCGCGGGCCTTTGCGTGATTCAAAAGCCGCTGGAAGACGGAGTGTCCCAGGTTTGTTTTTTCAGATTGGCTCATACAATCGCCTCGAGATAAGGGCGCATTATGTTCGAGACGCGGCAGACCTTCGCGGCTTCCCAGAGGTCTTCCATCGTTGCCTTTTTGCTTTTCCAGGTCTCGCGGAGGGCTTCAAGGGCTACGTCCAGACCAACTTTGCTACGGAACTTGAAACAGTCGGCAACGGTCTTTGCGGGACTGTAAACCTTGACCGGCACATGGTTCACTTCGTGCTCCTCAACCCCAAAGAGAAAAGCACAACCGGTAAGACGCACCAGTTCAATGGGCGGATAATCGAATTCCGGCTCCCATCTCCTGTTTTCAATGGCTATCCATACTCTGTGAGTAACCTGCGTTGTAAGGTTGTGAAACTGGAGCGCCGAGAGCAGGCATATCACTGCATTGGGTACCCGCTTGGCGACTTGAGCAAGCGTTATGGATTCGCTTGTCAGTGCGTCCGGTAGCGCATAGAGTCCTCGGCCCACGCGTATCAGGTCCTTGCTCAGGAAGAGCCTTCGAAGGTACTCACGAGGAATTCCATCCGCCTCCACATCACGGGGGCGGAGGATCCCCATCTGTCCGGCAAGTTCAAGTACTCTTTCTTTTCGGTCTCTTGCATGTTTTTGTTTCATTTCCTATGTAATTATAAACAATTACCCATTAAATGCAACAATATTTCCTTTGCCGGTGGTCCAAAGCGGATAACCAGCGCGATAACGCCAACAACCTTAAACGGACCTTTTACCTGCATTTTTCAAGAAAACCCGCTACTTGCGGTCTTCCGGATTTTAGGGTATTTTTCGCCATTTCTCCTCTTTTTAGGCCTCTTCGGTTACGATATGGTTACCCTGGCAGTGGTGTGTCCTGCACTGGCCCTTGACGTAATATCAGTCGACTGTATAAAAAATACTCATAAGCCGTGTTGTATGTAACAAGGTCTCTGAACTTGCCTGGATTTTTCTCTGATTAAGAGACGTTAGGGGCTTTAATATACCCTGTCAGTTGCTTTTACGCTGTATCTATGGAAAAATGCTCATATGTCAGACTCTTGTAAAATAATCTCGCCTGATGATATTAAGCTTAAGCTTACCCCGCTATTTCGTGAAAGCGGGCTACAGCTCGTCCTGCTCTTCGGATCAAGCGTGACAGGTAACAGGCACAGTCATAGCGACATTGATCTTGGCTTTTTATTCGATGGCGAGGTAGACATTCTTGCCCTTACGAATAAGGTCATAAGACTTCTGAAAACCGATAAAGTTGATGTGGTTGACCTCAAAAAGGCCAGCCCGCTACTCAAATTCTCAGCCTCAAGGAGCTCAGTTGTTTAGTTTGAGAAAACTCCGGGCTTGTACAACGCATTCAGCTCACTTGCCTTTCGAAGGTATGTGGATACAAAAAAACTGAGAGACGCTCAATACTCGGCAGTCATGGATTTTCTTCATGAAAGGGGGCTCTCGTGAGCCCTCTGGACAAAGCTATTATTACGAAAAAACTCTCGGTCATGGTAGGAGCCCTAAAGGCCCTTGAACCGATAAGGACTATGCATCTTGAAGACTATCGCCAAGCTGTCTATAAGAGAAAGGCCGCTGAGAAGCTCCTTCAAGAACTCATAGAAGCCGCTATTGATATCAATACCCACATCATTACGGCCTCGGGCCATACACCGCCAGATGATTATTATGAGAGTTTCACAAGGATTGGTGAGCTTGGTGTTATAGGGTTTCAGTTTGCGGAAAAACTCGTCCCATCCACAGGCCTCAGAAACAGACTAGTGCATGAATACGATGACATCCAGGATTCGATAATCTATGACTCTATTAGTTTTGCTGAAAATCTTTATCCAAAATATGTTCAAGCGGCTGAACGATACATTTCTTAACAAGGAGCGCTTTAGTCAAAATAACATGAACCCCTACGGCCGTAAGGCAAGGCTCATACAGTAGCGTTGCCTCCATAGGGCACAGGAAACTCGTGTCGAGGTCTTGCTCTTACGTCACTTCTATAGCTGCTGTTGAGCTTCCGGTAGGTTATAAAGAAAACGCCATACAGGCACGACTTCTATTATCCCGCCGTCAACAATTATCTTTTCCTCTTCATTGCGAGTCACAATCGTACCGGATTTTATACCATACCTGTTCATTGCATCTTCTAATGCCGCAACTTCACGTTTTCTGGTTTGCGGTTCGCTCATGGATGTGCAGACCTGAACAAGCATTCGCGAAGAACCTCCCATCTGTGCCATGAAGTCAACTTCCAGGCCGCCCTTGGTCTTGCAGTAATAGATATCAGGGGTGAGACGCCGGAGCGCAATAAAAACAAGGTTCTCCAAAAGATGCCCGGTGTTGACCAGAATACCTGACGCAACTGAGGTAACGAGGGCGTGGTCAACACAGTAAATCTTCTTGGGATTAGTTTTACTACGCGATAGTGAGGCGTCAAATATCCGTACAGTAAAGAGAAAATAAGCATCTTCGAGCCACTCAAGATAATCTGAGACAGCGGACTTGGGGGCCTTGTGCCCAAGCGACTTCAGATAACCGGTAAGTCTGTTTATGGAATAGAGTGAAGCAGTATTGTCTATCAGGCGATACGCAAGGTCTAAGACAGCTCTGGGATGTGAGATATTGTGGCGCTCTACCAAATCCCTTAAGAGTACGGCGTGGAAGTATTCCTGATGAATTTTTATTCGTATATGCCTGTCAAGTCCGAGAACCTCGGGAAAACCACCGGTTGTCCAATACTCCTCAAAGGCCTTTTGAACAATAAGCCGCTTTTTGGTTGAGAGGTGTCCTTTAGCCTTAATCCCTTTGTACTCGAGAAACTCCATGAAAGAGAAGGGAAACATCTCCCAGGACAGAGCTCTACCGCGCATTTGCGTGGCAACCTCTCTTGATAGCATCCTGGCTGACGAACCTGTAATGTAGACTTCACACTTTTCAGTGCGCATCAGGCGGTCTACAAAAGGCTCCCACCCCTTGATCTCCTGAATCTCGTCAAAAAAGCAGTAGACCATCTCAGCGTTTTTTTTCTCCGGATAGATCGAATAATAGGCCTCGGTGATCAACCCAATCCCGGCCAGACCAAGGTTATGAAGGCGGTCATCAAAAAAGTTGAGGTAGAGTATGTTCTCACGGGGAACGCCGTCATTCAGGAGCCGCTCGATGACCTGAAATAGATAGGTCGATTTACCGCTGCGGCGCACGCCGATACATATAGTGGCCTTATGAGGGATCGACTCGATATTCATGTGCCGTGGCACGCCGGTCTCAAGTTCGACTTCTTGAAAATCGAGAATTATTGACTTTAGAATATCTATCATATACGCACCCATATGGCATTAAAAATGTCCGCTATATATGCCAACTGGTAATAATTATAGCCGGTATACCCGTGGCTGTCAAGCGCTTTTCTATGTGATTGCGAGCTAAAGGGTAAGGGGTTGGAGATGTTGGAGTGATAACTATGAAATGTACTTATGGTCACGATTGTCGAAAGCAGGCCGCGTACCTGTAAACCTCCCTTTTGACGAGAGTTCCGGGGAAATCATGCATAATTCCCGCAAAATCCCCTATTTACCCTATAGTTCCGTGACATAGACGGCCTCGTTGATGATAGTTGGGCGTAGCCTTGGTTTTATGGTGTTTTCCAAGACAAGGTCAACGGGGCAGTTAAATGAACCTTCGAGAAAATATTTTAAATCCATGTAAGCATCAAAGCTCTAAGTTTCAAAAGTCATTGAGGGGAGAAAGAGATGCCAGATGAAGACGATGTAAGGCTTTGCACCATACTATATTTCGCCTGATTCACTCTCCGCCCCT
>JAJRZX010000079.1 GCA_024275045.1 Deltaproteobacteria bacterium | reverse complement strand
GATTCTCTGGACATGGATGTATCAGTAAAAGAAATCTGCTCCCTGAGTTGAAGCAAACTCTCAGCTTCAATATAAAGGTTATACGGCCCAATAAAGGTAATATAATACCCCAAGACCTTAGGCACTGCTGTGTATAAGTGCAGAAGCGGCCTTGGGCCCCTTACTCGGCTTTTATCTCACGAGGCGTCTTCTTCGGGACTCTGCGCGCCGCACCTGTCTTTACGGCGGCCCTTATAACGGCCTCTGAGACACGGGGGGCCACTCTCTCATCAAAGACGCCGGGTATTATATAATCCTCGCTAACCTCGTCCCTGCCAACTACTGCTGCAATGGCCCTCGCGGCCGCGAGCTTCATCTCCGTATTAACCTCACTTGCGTGGCAGGCAAGGAGGCCCTTGAAAAATCCGGGAAAACAGAGCACGTTATTAACCTGATTGGGAAAATCAGAGCGTCCCGTTGCCATAATGCGCACATGGGGAGCGGCAAGATGCGGGTCTATCTCAGGCGTGGGATTGGCCAGCGCCATTATGACGGCATCGCTGTTCATTGACTTTAACATATCAACGGTAACAATATTCGCCCCTGATACTCCGATAAAGAGATCCGCCCCTTTCATGGCCTCGGCAAGGCCGCCCTTTTCAAGGGACGCGTTTGTGACTGCCGAGAAGTCACCCTTCACATTGTTCATGCCCTCGTCTCTGCCATTGTAGAGTATGCCCTCTGAGTCTACGCCTATGATAAAACGGGCGCCGCTGGCCATGAGCAGTTTGCCGCAGGATATTCCCGCCGCGCCAAGTCCGCAGATAACTATCTTTATCTCTGTTATGTCTTTTCCTATAACCTTAAGAGCGTTTGTCACCGCCGCCACCACTACTACGGCCGTACCGTGCTGGTCGTCATGAAAGACCGGTATATCAAGACGCTCGGTGAGTTTTTCCTCTACCTCAAAGCAGCGCGGCGAGGATATGTCCTCAAGGTTTATGCCGCCGAATATTGGAGCGATGCGCTCCACGGTATCCACAATCTCATCTACATCCTTTGTGGCCAGGGCAATGGGAAAGGCGTTTACACCTCCAAACTTCTTAAAGAGCATGCATTTACCTTCCATAACAGGCAGTGATGCCTCGGGGCCAATATCGCCAAGGCCCAGCACAGCTGAGCCATCGGTAACTATGGCCACTGTGTTTCGCTTTATGGTGAGGTTATAGACCTTGGACTTATCCTTTGCTATCTCCTCGCAGACCCTTGCCACCCCCGGAGTATAGGCCATGGAGAGGTCGTCACGGGTCTTCAGCGGCACACGGTTCTCTATGGTTATCTTGCCGCCAAGATGAATGAGAAAAGTCCTGTCTGATACGTTCAGTACCTCAACGCCTTCTATCTTTCTTATCTTGTCAACTATAATACGGCTGTGCTCAACGCCTCGGGCGCTAATGGTATAGTCGCGCGTAACGCTCTTTTTCTCCGCGCTTGTTATGTCTATAGCCCCGATATCACCGCCCATCTGCCCTATGGTGGAGGTTATAAGCCCCACCATGCCGGGCTGATTTATTGAGCGCAAACGCAGCGTAAAACCATATCCCGGGCTCGCAACCATTGTCATGTATCCTCTCCTTCTGCTTTAAGCACCCTCTTTTTCACAGAGAGTTTTGCGTTTATAAAATCTTTGTGCGAGACCTGCAGCAGGTCGGCAATCCTGCGCACAAGGTGCTCCTCGTGTTTCTCAAGAACACTGTCCGCGTAAACAACCTCCCAGAGCAGCTCTATAATCCGCCTCTTCTCATCGTACTTGAAACCCTTGTCAATAAGGCTTGTAAACTCATAGAGCGATACCGCGTCTTTGGCCTCAGCCTCGGCCAATGCCATGAGCTCTTCGGTCTCGGCATCTGTCACACCAAAATGCCTGTTCAGCCCGTTTTTAACGGCCCGCAGCTCCACTTCAGCAACATGAGCGTCTGCCTTTACGGCCTCAATAAGGAGCGCGGCAGTAGCCATACGCAGCGAAGGGGCCGTGGCCGCCGCGGAAGTAACACTATCCTTGGGCTTTATTTTTTTATCAAAAAAACTCTTAATGCTTCCCAACATAATATCTCAGTATCTCCTCGGGTAAAAAGACCTTAACCAAAAAAAACATAAGAGAACATAACACTCTCTATGGTGAACTTATATAAATCACTCTGCTGATGTAACGGCACACGATGGGGTTATGATAAGTCACAATTTGTAGAAGGCCGCTTCAAGGTAAAGACCATTTTTGCAGTGGGATATATCAGAGCGTGAAAAGAGCAGAATTATTACGCGTTGCGCACACAGTCACGCCCCATTTTCTTAGCCTCATAAAGAGCGACATCCGCCCTCTTGATAAACTCCTGAAGGGACTCACGCTGTCTGTGAAGGGCTACTCCCGCGCTCATGGTTACCTTGAAAGAAGTATCATCCCCTGCCTTAAAGTCAGACTCTTTTACCGCCTCTCTCAGACGCTCGGCAACTATTATGGAATCATTAAGCGTATGTGCGGGGATAAAGAAACAGAACTCATCTCCACCGTACCGCACGGGGATATCAACTTTACGGAGCTTATCCATAAAGAGATCGCCTATGCTTTTCAGCACATCGTCCCCTGCGGCGTGGCCGTACCTGTCGTTAACGTCCTTGAAGTTGTCAATATCCGCTATTATCATGGCAAGCCCAGCCGTATAACTCCTGTTATGAGTATCAATGAGGCGCACTATGGCATCTTCCATGTATTGCCTGTTATAAAGCCCTGTAAGGGGGTCTCTGATGGACTGGCTGTAAATAACATTGCGCTCGCTCTCAAGCTCGCGGTAAATATTCTCACGCTCTATGGCCACGAATAAGGGGCTTAGCATCTGTCCCAGTATCTCATTAAGCTCATCGCTTATCTCCATGGGATGGGAGAAAAGCAAGAGCGCCGCAGCCCTCATACCGCCGTGACGCTCCATGTCAAGGGGGATAAAAAGCGCGCTCTTCTCACCCTGGTCTCTCTCTACTTTCAGCCACCGGTAATTAAGAGCATTATCCTCCGCGCTGCACGGTCTCTCTCCATCAAGAAGCGAGGGAAAGAAATCCGTCTGCGCAGTACTAACTCCATGATAGAGATTCTCAGCGCTGAGATGGGTAATTAATTCATCATCGCCTCTTTGAAGGTAAAACTCCAGACCCTCTACGGGAAGAGCCTCTTTTATCAGGGTAAGCAGATGCAGCGCTATATCACCAAAGTCCCTGTACAGGACCATTGCCTTCATAAAACCCTTCATCATCTGATTCAGCTTGGTGAGCCTGTGTATATCCGTATCAGACCTTGCCATAAGGTATAGCCCGCACTCAAGACCTTTTAGCCTCTCAATTATGGGTCTTACAAGAGGGGCTGGGATAACAGAGCCATGCTGAGGCGCTATCATTGTGATGGGCTCTTTTTCTATAATCTGAAGTGAGTGCCTGAGGATTTCACGGCCCGGCATATAGTGTTCGTGAAATGTCTTAATGGGCTCAAAGCAGGACTCGTCCTCGGCAAAGAGCAGGAACTTGTCTCTGCCGAAACCACCAAAGAGGTCACTGGAAAAGAGCACCCCCGTTGCCTCATCAAAGGTACAAAATGAGCCGGGAAAATGAAGATAAGGGGTGAAGATGAACTTCAGAACCCTGGACCCGATATCAAGCCTCCACTCGTTTTTCTCAACCTCCCACATGGGGAGATTAAGACCATAGTGCTTGAGCAGGACCTCGGCGCGCCAGTGAGTTACAATCAGAGCGTCATCGCGGGAGACAAGTTTATCTATCATACCCAGGGCCCCGGTTATGTCAGGGTCCTGATGGTGACAGATAAAGTAGCGGATATTTGAAAAAGGTATAACCTCTTCGATTTTGCGAAAGGTATCGTTAAAGGTAAGTACAGAGCCGGGGTCAATGAGTACGGACTGGTCTCCGTGCTCGATTAAATAGACATGGCACTGAAAAGGGTCACCCGGAAGTTCATGCCCTACCCACCAGACCCTGTGTCCTATCTCTACGGCATGATCGTAATCTACTTCGAGCTCTTCTGAGGTGAGAGCCATGAGTATCCTGTTTTGTAGTTTTTGTTAATGAAGTTTATGTGATTTTTTTATTCAATGAGATTGATAATTCTATGAGAGGTAAATAAAACTGAGACATACCGAAGCGATTGTACTACTACGGCCATAAGTAGTCAATACTTTAACTTATATACACGGCGCAGCTTTTTTTTAAGGTCCTGCCAGGCTTGGATTTACAGGAGAAGATACTCCCCCCTCCCGCCTTCCCACCCCGCAGGCACACGGAGCACACAATTAAGGGAACACTCTGTTAATCCTCGTCAAGAGGACTACGCTTTGGTTTAGGCTCAACAGTGCAGCAGGGCTTTGGTTCGGCGCGCATGGCCTCCTGCTCGTTGTCCTCGCTGTAATGAAGCCAGCCCCTCTTTAGCCTCTGCCCCAGACTGTTGTCAAGGGTAAAGCCCTCATCTATCATCTTCTTCTCAATATCAGCCTCTGTGCATTTCAAGAGGTCGTACTCCACGGTGACCTCTTTGGCCTCACTGTTTATCTGCACGTCCACTACGCCTTCAAGGCGTTTAATGCCGCCTGCCGGGTCTTTCAACTTATCCCCGTAATGAGAGTACTTTATGCTGTGATGTCTTATGTTATCCATAGGAGACCTCCCTTTTTTTTAATTATCTTACTTGCCACTAAGGCTTAACCGGCGGCTTGAACCAGCGGAGCCTCAGCGCGTTTGAGAGTACGGTTACAGATGAGAGCCCCATGGCCGCGGCAGCGAATACCGGGCTCAGCAGTATGCCGAAAAATGGATAGAGTACGCCAGCGGCAAGGGGTATGAGCATTGTATTGTAGAAAAAGGCCCAGAACAAATTCTGCCTGATATTACGTATTGTAGCACGGCTTAGCGCGATGGCCGTAACAATGGAGCGTAGATCGCCGCCGATAAGGGTTATATCAGAGGCCTCCATGGCAACATCAGTACCCGTGCCAATTGCTATGCCTATATCTGCCTGCGCCAGAGCCGGCGCGTCGTTTATGCCGTCGCCTACCATGGCTACTTTTTTGCCCCTGTCCTGAAGCTTCTTTACCTCACGGGCCTTGTCCTCCGGCAGCACCTCGGCCAGCACATCCGTAAGCCCTATCTGGCGTCCTATGGCACGGGCCGTGCGGCTGTTATCCCCTGTAATCATCACAACATCAAGGCCCATCCTGCGAAGCTCGGCCACCGCAGCCTTTGAGTGCTCTTTTAACTTATCTGCAACGCTTACAATACCCGCGGCCTTGCGGTTAATGGCCACATACATGGGGGTCTTGCCCTCCTCGGCAAGCTCCTGCTCTCTGGCCTCTAAAGAAATAATATCAATGCCGCCGCTCTCCATGAAACCTTTATTGCCAAGCATAACCTCTACGCCGTTTATGCTTGTTCTTATGCCTTTACCGGGTATGGCCTCGAATTTCTCAGGTTTTGCAAGCTCAATGCCCCGCGCCTCGGCCTCCCTGATGATGGCCTCGCCAAGGGGATGCTCCGATGACTTTTCCGCACCGGCGGCATAGAGGAGAATCTCATCTTCAGTAAAACCGCTGCCTGTAATAACATCCGTTACAGAGGGCCTGCCCTCTGTAAGGGTGCCAGTCTTATCAAGCACAATGGCGTTAAGCCCGTAGGCCGTCTCAAGGGCCTCGCCGCCTTTTATGAGAATGCCGTTCTCGGCGCCCTTGCCCGTGCCCACCATAATGGAAGTAGGCGTGGCAAGGCCCAGTGCACAGGGGCAGGCGATTATTAGCACTGCCACAAAGTTAAGCATGGCATATGTAAGGGCAGGGGCAGGGCCGAATACATACCAGACAATAAAGGTAAGTACGGCGATGCAGATGACTACGGGGACAAAGTACGAGGCGATTAAATCGGCAAGCCTCGCTATGGGGGGTTTGGAGCCCTGCGCCTCCTCTACCATGCGTATTATCTGCGATAAGGCCGTATCCCTGCCTACTTTATCAGCGCGAAAACTAAAGGCCCCGTTGCCGTTCACCGTGGCACCGATTACCGTATCACCCACTTTTTTAGTAACAGGCATACTCTCGCCGCTAATCATGGACTCATCTATTGTGGAGTGCCCCTCTACGACTACCCCGTCAACAGGGATTTTTTCTCCCGGCCTTACAAGGACAATATCCCCGGGCTGGACCTCCTCTACGGGGATCTCCAGCTCCGTGCCATCTCTGATGATACGAGCCGTGCGCGCGCGCAGCCCCATGAGTTTTTTTATGGCCGCACCGGTCCTGCCCTTTGCGCGGGCCTCAAGCATACGCCCCGTAAGGATGAGAACGATTATTATGGCAGAGGTATCATAGTAGACCTCGGGGGTAAAACCGCTT
>JAJRZX010000078.1 GCA_024275045.1 Deltaproteobacteria bacterium | reverse complement strand
GTGCGTAGTGCCTCTGCCTGTCATGGAGAGTATACGGCCCTCTAAGACATTGGCCCCTCTGCCGTGGCCCATTGCTTTGTCCTTTCTAACAACCGGTATCTCCTCGGGGCGTATGCAGAATGAGACCTCCCGGGCGCCGGTTAAGCTCTGAAGTCCCTCTTTTCCGCAAGAAGCACGAAGCTCCCCGGTGGCCTCGCTCTGCAGCCTTACCTCATGAGGGGAAGATGATATAACAGAGCCGGAAAAAATATTTCTTGTTCCAACAAAACGCGCCACATTACGCGTGGCTGGCCTGTAAAAAACATCCTCGCTGCTGCCGAACTGTTCCACCTCGCCGTTATTTATCACCGCGATGGAGTTGCCCATCATAAACGCCTCCTCAAGGTCGTGAGTTACCATTATAATGGTTATGGGAAAACGCTGGTGAATCACCATGAGATCACCGCGAAGTTTCTCACGTACCTGATAATCAAGGGCAGAGAAAGGTTCGTCAAGAAGTAGTATTCGAGGCGAAGTGGCAAGGGTACGGGCAAGGGCCGCACGCTGCTTCTGCCCCCCTGATAACTCATGGGGATACCTGCCTTCAAGACCCTTTAGACGCATTATCTCAAGAAGCTCACCTACAAGGGTGGCAAGCTCGGCCTTACCACGCACCGCAGCACCGTAGGCAATATTATCAGATACACTCATATGGGGAAAGAGGGCGTAATCCTGAAAAAGATAACCTACTTTGCGTTTTCTTACAGGTACGTTAATACCGCGAGCTGAATCAAAAACAGGCGCACCGGCTATCTCTACACACCCCTCATCAGGCCTCATAATCCCGGAGATGAGTTTCAAGATAAGGCTCTTACCTGCCCCTGATGGACCAAAGAGCACGTTAAGGTCCTCGCCCATGGATAAAGAGACGTTAAGAGAAAAATCCTTGAAAGACTTTTTTAGCTTTAACGAAAGACTCATCTTGCAAAACCTTCCTTACTTTCTTTTGGAAAAAAGAAAGTAAGATAAAGAAAACCAATGGTCTGAATCTACATTTGTTTTTTTCAACACAAAGGCTGCGCATAACTTAGAACTTGTGCCTGGTAAAGATACCGGCAACATATAAAACAACAAAAGAAAAGAGCGTAACTATTAAGACAAGAATATTCGCCATGTGATTATCACCCATCTGCACGGCATCGTATATGGCAAGAGGCATGGTCCTTGTAAGGCCGGGTATATTGCCGGCTACCATTAAGGTAGCGCCAAACTCGCCAGTAGCCCGCGCAAAGGCCATTACCGTGCCTGCGGCTATGCCCCTCCATGCCAGAGGCAGCGTAATGGTGCGAAGGACCTGAAGCTCTGTCTTACCAAGAATCCTTGCCGCGTCCTCATACTCACGGCTTACCCCCTCTATAGCTGCCCTTGCGGGTTTTACAAAGAGCGGCAGCGCCGAGATAAGAGCCGCCACCACGGCCCCTTTCCACGTAAATATCAGCTCCACGCCAAGGGTATCAGACAAAAAAGAACCTACAAAAGACGAACGGCCAAGAAGTGTGAGCAGATAATAACCAAGCACAGTAGGGGGCAGGACAAGGGGCTGCATTATAAGAACATCAAGGACGTTCTTACCAAAAAAATTCTTTCTCGCAAGAATCAAGGCAAGAGATAGCCCGATAAGAGCTACAAAGACCGTAGCCGTTACTGAGACCTTAATAGTGAGATAAAGGGGAAATAAATTCACAATAAAATAACCCTTAATAAAAAAATGCTTTTCTACGGTCCACTGAAACCGTATTTTTCAAGCACCAACATACCCTCGGCTCCCGTAAGATACCGCATAAACTTCTCCGCAGCCTTACGGTGCGGTGTCCCGCTTACTACGGCCGCTTTTTGTACAATGACACCGTGAAGCGCCGCCTCTATTGGTACCACCCTTATGCCCTCCCGCCTTGCTACAGATAAGGCGATGATGGCGGCATCCACATTACCGCTCTCCACAAACTGCAGGGTCTGCCTCACGTTCTCGCCGTAGACAAGTTTTTTTCTTACCCCTTCCCAGATACCGGCGCTTTTTAACGCCTCTACGGCGGCCCGGCCATAAGGCGCGTGCAGAGGGTTTGCGATAGCTATCCTCTTTACATCTTTGCCGCTCAGTCCGGAGAGGTCTCTTATCTCAAGACCTGACGCCGTGGAGAGGGCAATTACGATTGCTCCCCCGGCAAAAGCCCTTACTGAGTCAGCGCGCACAGCACCGCTCTTTGCAAGGCCGTCCATGTATGCGCTGTTAGCGGATATGAATACATCAAAGGGCGCGCCGCGTTCTATCTGCCTTGCCAGAACACCTGATGAGCCGAAGATAAGCCTTACCTCACTGTGAGTACTGCGGGAAAAATTATCGACCATTTCTTTTAAGGCAAAAGAAAAACTGCTTGCCGCGGCAAGGGTAAGGACCTCATTGGAGGCGGCTCGTACCGGCCGCTCTGCAAGAAAGGTAAAAAAGAGGAATAAGATAAAGATTGGAAAAAATATTTTTTTTATCATAACTCTAAAACCTGCACGGTTGAGTAAAAAATGGAGCAAATCAGAGGCCCGGTAAGACCCTCAAGGGCATACTTATATAGAGGACCGAATTTTCCCACAAAAAAACCGGCCACGGAAAGGCCGGTTAAAGCAGGCTCTCCTTTCCAAGTGGGGAGGCATGTCCGTTTCCAGAGCATACCCTAAACGGCCCAGCCTCCTTAGCTTTTAAAAAACCTTGGGAGAAGAAGGGCTCGGAGATAAAATATTTAATTTCACGTAAATTTTATGTTATTTTCCGCGCTCAGTCAAGATAAAAGCAGGACCGCGGGTTCAGAGATGAGAGTATTAAGGCGTTAACAGCGGAAGAAAAGAACTGCCCCTGCAGCCTTCTGAGAGACCGAAGACCTGAGTGAGCGTTGCGCCAAGGTCGGCAAAGGTCTTTCTTGTGCCAAGGTCCACTCCCTGCTTTAGAGCAGCACCGTATACGAGCAGCGGCGCATACTCACGGGAGTGATCCGTAGAAGGAGTTGTGGGGTCGCAGCCATGATCCCCTGTAAAAATAAGCATGCCTTGAGGACCAAGGGTTTCCGTGAGCTCAGGCAGCCTCTTGTCTATAGCCTCAAGAGCATTGGCGCATCCACGGGCATCACGCCTGTGCCCGTACCTCATATCAAAGTCAACAAGGTTGGTAAAAATAAGAGTTGGGACTCCATCAGTGCGGGCTCGTTTTACCGCCTCTATGGTCCTGTCCATGCCCTCCATATCACCCTTTGTATGAACCTCCTCTGTAAGCCCCCTGTGAGCAAAGATATCCCCTATCTTACCGATACCGGTAACAGAGACACCTGCCTTTAGAAGGTTGTCAAGAAGAGTGGTCTCAGGCGGAGCAAGGGGATAATCCCTTCTCTTTTCAGTTCGTATAAAGTGACCGGCAGGACCGGTAAAGGGCCTTGCTATAACCCTGCCGATATTGTAAGGATGGAGAAAAACTCGTGTCTTCTCGCAGACGTCATAGAGCTCCTGAGTGGTGATGACATCATCATGAGCCGCTATCTGAAAGACGCTGTCAGCGGAGGTATAAATAATAAGCTTACCGGTAGCAAGATGCTCTTTGCCAAATCTATCTATAATTTCCGTACCTGAGGCGGGTTGGCCGCATAACCACCCGTAACCCGTCACCGCCGTAAACTCACTAAGCATTTCCGTTGAAAAGCCTTCGGGGAAGGTAGCAAAGGGCCGGTCAAGTACGATACCCGCCATCTCCCAGTGCCCTGTAATAGTATCTTTACCTGAGGAAGCCTCAGCCATACGTCCATAGGAACCCTGCGGAGAAGTTACTTTTTGAACCTCATTTACTCCCTCTATGAGACCAATTCCCAGGCCAGCAAGGTTGGGTATTTGCAGCCCCCCCACAGCGCGTGCCGTATTATCAAGTGTATGGCTGCCAATATCGCCGTATTTTTCGGCATCAGGCAGAGCCCCCGCGCCAAGGCCGTCTATAACAATAATAACAACCGTCTTAAAATTCATAGTTTCACGGGAGACGAGAGGCATATTCAATGAACCGGATTAGTTTCCCCTATTGGTCTTCTTTGTCTTACTTTCTTTTTTTATTATAGTTTCACGGGAGACGAGAGGCATATTCAATGAACCTGATTAGTTTCCCCTATTGGTTTTCTTTGTCTTACTTTCTTTTTTTATTATAGTTTCGCGGGAGGCGGGAGGCATATTCAATGAACCTGATTAGTTTCCCCTATTGGTTTTCTTTGTCTTAC
>JAJRZX010000077.1 GCA_024275045.1 Deltaproteobacteria bacterium | reverse complement strand
GTAAGCACTTACTTTATTACACGTTCTTGTCCTTGTCAAGACCAAAACCAACTCCACCCTCATCTCACAGGAGCAGAGCAAGGATAATTAAAAATTAAAATTAAAATCTTGACACAGAGTTCTGTTTAATATGATATTGTTAAGTTATGATACTACTTGAGGTGAAAGACCTGAACGTGGAAATCAGCGGGGAGCCCATCCTGCGGAACATGACCTTTGATGTTGAGAGAAAGTCTGTTCTTGCGATTATCGGCCCTAACGGCGCAGGTAAAACCGTTCTCTTAAAGGCCCTGCTTGGGCTGCTGCCCTCTACGGGAAGCATTAAATGGAAACCGGGCATAAGAAAAGGTTATGTGCCTCAGCGCCTTGATATAGAGACGGACATACCGCTAACTGTGAGAGAATTCTTTAGTCTGCGTAAAAACGCGCCTTCTCATGAGAGCATTAAGAAGGTGCTGGATTATGTTCAGCTTGATTCATCAATACTAAATGATGGATTCGGAGAGGTCTCTGTTGGTCAGCGTCAGAGAATACTCGTGGCATGGGCCGTAATCGGAGAGCCCGACGTGCTGCTCTTTGATGAGCCCACGGCAGATATTGACGTTGCCGGTCAGGAGTCTATCTACAATATGATAACGCACCTGAAAGACAACCTCGGCCTTACGGTCATACTTGTCTCCCATGACCTTAACGTAGTTTATTCTCATGCCGCCAAGGTACTGTGCCTTAATAAAAAAAGGCTCTGTATCGGTAAACCCAGAGAGGTGCTCACACCGGAACAGCTCCAGGGGCTGTACGGCGGCGAGAACGCCTTCTTCAAGCACAGGCACGGTTAATAATGGGCAAAAGGACAAGTTCATAAAAATGCACGATATAATCCTGCCCATAATCGTATCCGCCCTTGTGGCCGCAGCGGCAAGCCTGCTGGGTTCATTTGCCGTATTAAAGAGAATGGCCCTTGTGGGAGACGCGCTCTCTCATGTGGCGCTGCCCGGCATAGCCATAGCCCTGCTCCTTAATATCAACCCATTTCTCGGAGCCCTTGTCTTCCTCCTCTTCGCGGTTGCGGGAATATGGGCTGTACAGAACAAATCAACGCTGCCCATTGATACTATAGTAGGGGTTTTCTTTACATCAAGTCTTGCCCTTGGCGCGCTGATTACGCCTGAACACGAGCTCCTTGAGGCCCTCTTTGGCAATGTACTTGATCTCGGGTGGGTGGAATCACTCACTTCTATTGCAATCTCTCTCCTGTTAATCGCCCTGGTCCTTAAGATTTACAAGACCATTACTCTGAATATGATCTCCCCTGAGATAGCCCACTCAGTGGGTATAAACACAAAACTAATGGACCTTCTATACCTGCTCATCTTTGCCATAGCCGTGGCTCAGGGCATACGTTTTGTAGGCGCCCTTATGATGGGCTCACTCGTAATAGTGCCGGCCGCAACGGCTAAAAACATCTCAAAGAGCATTACCGGATATATGCGCTGGTCCATGGCCTTTGGAATTGCCGCCGCTGTTCTGGGCATAATTATCTCAAGGCTGGCCATGCTTCCGCCGGGCCCTGTCTTCATACTCCTGTGCTCTATTTTCTTTATCATCACTTTTATTATTTCCATATTTAAGAAATAAATCCAAACCCTCCTTCTGGGGGATTGACATTCATCTCCCGTTGATATATAAAATACACATATCATCTGATATTTAATCCAGGAGTGAATATGCTTGACAGAGGATACCCGCGGGAAAAGCTTAACAAACCAGGTTGGTTCGAGCTAAACAGCTTCGATCAGAGCTCCGAACCGGTAGATGCCGACATCGTAGATGTAAGCTCTGCCGGCGCTTGTATTCAGAGCGAGAAGGTGCTTGACCCCGGAAGAGTAATAACTCTCTGGATGGAGCTGAAATACACGGACGTGCAGGTCCCCTGTATCGCAGAGGTAAGATGGTCCAAGGCTGTAAACAACCAGTTTAAGATGGGCCTTCAGTTCCTCAAGTAAATAAGCTCTCGCACCGGTATAAAAAATAGCCCAACTCTGATACAGCGGGTGATGTAAAGACGTGGCTCTCTTGGTGCTGATTAGAGAGAGGGGCGCACGTACATATCATATACACCTGCTCCCTTAAAAAGAGGGGCGCACTAATAGATGGTGACTCCCGGCAATATGAGAAGAACACCCCTGAGATTACCTGCTCTGAAATCACCTTATTATCTTAATAATTATTACAAAAAAGGGCCCTCCAGGAGGAAGGCCCTTTTTTTATATGGTTGTACCTGTAAATTAATACTTCAGCAAAGAAAAGATGGGGCTGCCGCCAAGCTTTTTCCTGCCCTCCAATTCCTCAAGCTCAATAATAAAGGCACACTCCACAACCTCTGCCCCCATGCCCTTTACAAGCTCCACTACGGCCCCTGCCGTACCGCCTGTGGCAAGGAGATCATCGGCTATTATCACCTTCTGCCCTGGCTCAAAGGAATCCTCATGAATCTCCAGCGTGTCCTCGCCGTACTCAAGGGCGTAAGACTTCTTAATCGTCTTATGAGGCAGTTTTCCGGGTTTTCTCACAAGCACCACACCTGCGCCTATCTTGTAGGCAAGGGCCGCGCCTATGACAAAACCGCGCGCCTCAACTCCCACTACAAGCTCTATGCCCTTGCCAATGTACCTGTGAGCAAGGAGATCCACAGTGCGCTGAAAACTCACAGGGTCTTTGCAGAGCGTTGTAATATCCTTAAAAAGTATGCCTTTTTTTGGAAAGTCCGGTATATCCCTTATCGCTTGTTTTAGTCTCTCAGTCATTACCTCTCTCCTTTGAGTATTTTTACAGCATTTAATTTGACGGATTTTAGTCCTTTACAATCATGGCAGGAAAAAAAGAGGGTTCACGGGACGTTTTCCCTCCCTTACCTCAAAGTGAATAAAAGCATCCTTGCTATCCGTTGCCCCTGCCCTTGCTATCATATCGCCTTTTTTTACCCTCTCGCCGGTTCTGACGGAGTTGGACTTGTTATTGGCGTATACGGTATATATATCATCTCTGTGTTTTATGATGATTATCCTGCCGTAGCTCCTGTATGAGGAGCCCACGTACACAACCTCACCTTCTTTTGCGGCCTTTACCACGGCATCCTTACCCGTTAGTATGTCTATGCCATCGTTTCTTATGCCATTTTTGGTACCAAAGCCCTGAAGCAGCCGCCCTCGTACAGGCCAGAGAAAACCGCCTCTGTATTTTTTGTAATCCCTTTTTCTCCCGCGAGTTGATGATGACGAGGGTAAGGATGAGGCAGCAGCGGCAGTACTTGCGGGAGGCACCTTTAGCACCCTCTTGGCTCCGGGGATATACAGCCTCACACCTGTATTTATATCACTGGGGTCCTTTATATGGTTGGCCCTTGCCAACCTGCTGAGCTTAACGTCATAGGTGCGGGCTATCCTCCAGAGGGTCTCGTCCTTCTTAACGGTATGATAAACACCACCGCCAAAACACGATGTAAGTACCATGGCGAGAATCAGCGCAAGCACGGCTCTCTGCACCCACCGCTCTCTTTTATAAAAAAACTCTTGAAGTACTATTCTCATATAAGTCTCAGGCAGAGAGCTTATACCCCGCCTTTGTTTTTAATGGCATTCACAGCAAGCCTTACGGCCTCCTCTGCTGACTCTGCGGCCTGTACACCTTTGATATCCCATGTACCAAGCCCTATAACCGCCTTGCCCGCCTTAAGTCCAAGGGCTATCTCAGATAGCGTTCCGTACTCGCCTCCAATGGCAATAATGGCAGCAGAGGCCCGAATTATCATGAGATTACGAATCTCCCCGAGCCCTGTTGGGATTACTATCTCCATAAACTCATTGGCTTCACTTACGTTAAACCCCGGTAATAATCCCACCGTAAGTCCAGCCTCGCTCCTGCACCCGCGGGCCGAGGCCTCCATTACCCCGCCGAGACCTCCGTTTACAATCCCATAACCCTCTAACGCTATAAGGCGGCCCGTCTCTGAGGCAAGCTCACTTAAGGCCGCATCACATGTACCTGCTCCGATTAGACCAATTAGTGTTTTTTGCACCTTATCCACCGCCATACAGGCCCCCCTGCACAAGACTACAAGACAATTTTTATAAGCACAAAACCACCTATAAGAAGAAGCACAAAAATCAGCGTAAGGAGGTTAAAGTACTTCTCAATAAATACCCTAATGGGTTTACCGTACCTTCTTATAAGCAGGGCAATGATAAAAAACCTTGCCGAGCGGCTGATAAAAGAAGCTATGAGAAAGACAAAAAAGTTTATCTTAAAGGCCCCTGCCGTAATAGTAAAGACCTTATAGGGTATGGGGGTAAAACCAGCGATAGCCACTGCCCAGGCATCGTACTCCCTGTACAGGGATTGAATATACTGGAACTTATCGCCAAGGCCGTATAAATCAATTATATGGCCGCCTATGAACTCCATGAAGTACAGCCCTATAGCGTAACCAAAGGCCCCGCCCATTACAGAACCAATAGAGGTTATGGCGGCGAAATAAAGGGCCCGACCGGGGATGGAGAGGGCCAGGGCTATAAGCAGCACGTCCGGCGGTATGGGGAAAAAAGAAGACTCCGCAAAGGCCAGAACAAATAAGGCCAGAGCCCCGTATGGCGAGTAGGCCCAGCTCAGGACCCAATCGTAAAGTTTTTTTATCATAGATTATACACTGCACAGGCCATGAACATAAAAACCCTCTCATGGCCGCTCGTATTAAGAAAAAAATTATTTGGACCAGCCGTTTACTCCGAGAAGCGGTACAAAACGGCATCCGCCAAGGTTCTGCTCCTTAAATCCATTGCCTTTTCTCGTAACAAGAACAAGAGACTGATTATCGAAATCACAACCAACAGGCATAATAAGCCTGCCGTCAGGACCAAGCTGCTTTAAGAGCGCTTCAGGCACATGCGGGCCCGAGGCCGCAACAATAATGGCGTCAAAGGGCGCCTCCTCTGCCCAGCCCACTGTGCCGTCCCCTACCCTTATGACCACATTGGCACAGTGAAAATCATCAAGCAGTTTGCGCGCCCTTGTGGCTATCCTCGCAAGCCTCTCTATACAGAAGACCCTCTCTGCAAGAAGAGACAATAGCGCGCTCTGATACCCCGAGCCAGAGCCTATATCAAGGACCTTCTCATCACCTTTTAGCGCCAGAGCCTCTATCATATAGGCTACGATATAGGGCTGAGAGATGGTCTGCTTCTCGCCTATGGGAAGGGCGAAGTCACCGTAGCTGTTCGCCGAGAGCCCTTCCTCGACAAAGAGGTGACGCGGCACAATGGAGAAGGCTTTTAGAAGGCGCTTGTCTTTAATACCGCGGGCCACGAGCTGTTCTTCAATCATGCGGGCCCTTGAGATAGTGTAAGGGTCACGGGCCTTTACACGTATACCATGAGGGTTTACCATAAGAAAATACCTTTGCATGTCCCTGTAAAAGAGACTTTTATTGTGGTAAGATTACTCAAAGTCCCAGCCCTTTAGTTTTAGAATGGAATCGTGATTAGTCATATCAAAGTGCAGCGGGGTAATTGTGACGTAACCGCCCTTGAAGGCGTGAAAATCAGAGTCTCTGCCGCCCTCCCACCT
>JAJRZX010000076.1 GCA_024275045.1 Deltaproteobacteria bacterium | reverse complement strand
CTTTGCCTTGCCGGGGCCGGGGGCACCGTCTCAAGGTACCTTCTCTCAGGGTTTGTGCAGAGGATTTACGGCGGCGGATTTCCATGGGGCACCTATGCCGTTAATATCATCGGGGCACTGCTCTTCGGGCTTGTCTGGAGCCTCTCTGAGGAGCGGCTTCTTATCAGCGGGCATACGAGGTTTATTGTGCTTGGCGGTTTTATGGGGGCCTTTACGACTTTTTCCACCTTTATGTTCGAGACAGGTCAGCTCCTTAGAGATGCGCAGTGGTTTCTTGCCGCTGGCAACCTTATGCTTCAGATAGTCTCCGGTATAGTTGTCCTCTTTATCGGCCTTGCCCTTGGGCGCTTACTGTAAGTGGTTTGCGCTAAAGTGCAGAGCCTCTCTCAAAGGGGGCTGTCTCTAAATTAAATCAGATTTTCTTGCTCCCGGCTTTCTGAGGGGGTATTGCAGAGAGGTCTTTTTATCATATCAGCAGAGGGGGGCTTATGAAAGTACCTTGCGAAGTTGATTTACTCCGTGTCTTTGTAGGCGAACAGCAAAAATTCGAGGGCCGTCCCGTATATGAGGCCATTGTAGAGGCGGCACGTGACCGCGGGCTTATGGGCGCCACGGTGCTGCGGGGCACTCTTGGGTACGGCGCGCACTGTAAGCTCCATACGGCAAAGGTTCTTATGCTCTCTGAAGACCTGCCAATGGTGGTGGAAATCGTAGACACCGCGCCGCGTATAGCGAAGTTTATCCCCCTTATAGAGAAGATGAACCATAAGGGGCTGATTACCCTTGAGAAGATAAAGATCGTTGCCTATAACTGCGGTCTTGAAGAGGAAGATTAAGGGGCAACGGGGTGGCCGTGGGGGGTGTGTGTGAGAGAGACGCCTTCTGGAGCTTAGAGTGCTTTTTTGAGATGTAAGCTACTTGGGGGAGATAAACTTTCTTGCAGCAGCGATGGCCCGGTTAAAGACCTCTTCGCCGTGAGGCTCTATGGTGTAGACAGGTCTAACCTTGTATTTATCCAGAAGCCTGAAGTACTCCGCAAAGTTTATCGAGCCCTCGCCAAGGCACAGGTGCTCATCAGAGTGCCCTCTGTTGTCATGCAGGTGAAGTTCCGCGATGTAGGGCCCAAGGACCTTGAACCACTGCTCAAAACTCACATCCGAGAATATGTTAAGGTGACCGGAATCAATGCAGAGCCTGAAGTTTGGTGAGTTTACCTCCTCAACAAGTTTCTTAAGAGGGGTGGGTTCAACCTCAAATATGTTCTCCGCGGCTATGGTGATATCATACTCGCCTGCCAGTGATACGAACTCGGGCCATGTCTCCATGCTGCACTCTATCCAGCGGTCAATATCACCGTTAAACCTCTTTTTGCTGTAGCAGGCATGGAGCACTATGACTCTGGTGCCCAGCAGGCGCGCTGCCTCGAATGCCTCTCTGTATCTTTTCGCGGCAAAGTCCCGAGTCTCTTTTTCCGTACTTCCCGGGTTTACATGTATATATGGGCCGTGCTGGGTAACCCTCAGCCCGCGGGCCTTGAACTCCTCTCCCGCGTCCCGTAAAAAACCTCTGTCCGGTACCTCAAGGTCGTTGCCGTCAATATACACCTCGGGGTTAAGGCCGAGCTCAAGTGCCTCCGCAAGCCTCTGCCTGAGTATTGGGTAGGGTATGTGTACCTGTATTTTTTCCTGGTTTTTATCAGTCATGACTCTCCTTCAATTATTATTAAACACAGTGGAGGCAGGGTGGCAAGAAAAAAACATGGTCCTGCGAGGCGTGACGGTGCTTATTTCATGCGCTCTCAAGACCCGTGCAAGAGGTCCCTGAGGGGGAGAAAGAACTTGACTTTTTTGAGTGTATACTGTATACATAGGTATATATCTCAGGTGTATTACGCAGACCTGAAGATCTCTTTCCCCCGCTGGATGGTGTCTGATTCCTTTGCAGGAAATAACATATAATTTTTATTTAAAGAGTCTCGCTTTTACAGGGAAAGCCCGGTTCCTATGGAGAAAATAAGAGTGCTTGATTATCCCGTGGAGAGGCCCCTTACGTTGCGGGAGAGTATCGTTGATTTCATCAAGGACGCTGTTGTAAGCGGCAGGCTGAAACCCGGCGAGCGCGTACCCGAGCAGGAGATAGCCGCCAACTTCGGCATTAGCCGCACCCCTATAAGAGAGGCCTTCAGGCAGCTTGAATCCGAGGGTTTCATCTCCCTTATACCGAGAAAGGGCGCTGTTGTAAGCCCAATAACGGATAAGGACGTGGTGGAGTTCTATGCCATAAAGAGCCTCCTTGAGGGCTATGCCGCGAGGACGGCCTGCGCGGCCATAACGACACGTGATATAAAGAGGCTTGAAGGGCTTAACGCGGCAATGAAAAAATGCGCCGAGAAGGGCGATGTAAAGGGCTTTTTCAGTCTTGACAACCGCTTTCATGATGTCTTTCTCGAGGGCTGCGGCAATGATAAGCTCTGCGCCCTTGTGCACAGCCTTGTTCAGCAGTTCGAGCGTTTCAGGGTTACGGCTCTCAGCCTTCCCGGAAGGATGACGGAGTCGCTCTCGCAGCACCGCGATATTATCGAGGCCTTTAGAAACTACGATGCCGCCCTTGTGGAGACACTTGTGCGGGCCAACGCCGAGAAGGGCCGCGATGTGCTTGTAGATGAGTTGCTGAGGGATAAAGCGGGTAAGCCCTGACAGAGAGCGTATCTCCCACGCCTCTGCGATCTAAGGGCTTTTTCTCGTGAGCCGTGCCCTGTGTGTTCCTGTAGATACATACCTCTTGCTGATAACGGATAGGTTTTTACCTTTACGGCTCTCCCTCTATAGATGGGTCTCTGTTTTTTTGTTTTGGATCTGGATTTTTAAATCATGAATAAGGATATACAGGGTAGAGTAATACTATCGAGCCTTGCCACAGGCGAGAGGCTTGACCGATACCTTGGCGGTTGTCTGCATAACGCCACCAGGTCGGCCATTCAGAAGGCCATAACCTCAGGTCTTGTTCTTGTAAACGGCAGGCAGGTAAAGGTCTCGCATAAGCTCCGTTTCGGGGACAATGTGGCCCTTACCCTTCCTCGGACCGAACCTCTCCGGCTCTCTCCTGAAGACATAGACCTTGAGATACTCTTTGAGGACAATGACGTTATCGTACTTAACAAGCAGGCAGGGCTTGCGGTTCATCCCGGTGCCGGAAGAAGCAGCGGCACCCTTGTAAACGCGCTGCTTAATCATACGAGAGAACTCTCAACAGGGGGCGGATCCTTAAGGCCGGGCATTGTGCACCGCCTTGATATGGACACCTCGGGCGTAATGGTTGTGGCAAAGACCAACCAGAGCCACGCCGTGCTTGCAGAGCAGTTCAAGGTTCATTCCACGCAGAGAAAATACCTTGCACTTGTGCGCGGTCCCATGAAGGTTGATGAGGGAGAGATAGAAAAACCCCTCGGCAGAAGCCCTGCGGACAGGAAAAAAATATCCACAAGGGCCAGAAAAAAGAGAAAGGCCCTAACGCGTTTCAGCGTACTCAGGCGCTACGGCGGGATTACCCTTCTTGAGCTCATGCCCGAGACAGGCCGCACTCATCAGATACGCGTACACCTTGCCTCTATAGGCAGGCCCGTAGTGGGTGACAGACTCTACGGCTGGGACGGGCCAAGGGATACCCCGGTAAACCTCTCGCCTCTTGCAACTTCTTTACTTAAAAAAGCCCCGCGTCAGTGTCTGCACGCGGCCTTTCTGGCCTTTAGCCATCCTGTAACAGGGGAGCTCATGGAGTTTAGCGCTCCACCACCACGGGATATGGCCGAGATTATAAGCGCACTTAATGAGAGCTGTGATGAGAGAGAGGTCTCTTAGCCTTGAGCTTCGTGAGGCACCGGGCGGGCTTAGTTTTTTACAAGCCCCCCTTCTTAGCGACTCACGCGGGCTTGAACATGCATTTATGACACGAGTGGGCGGGGTGAGCCCGGCGCCCTTTAAGGGCCTGAACTTTGGCGGCGATGACAGCCTCTCCAATATCAGTGCAAATATGGAACTCCTTGGCGCTCACTTTAACCTGCCCCCCGGCGGTGTGGCCACGGTGAGCCAAATTCACGGGACCCATGTCGTGGTAATGGATAAGAAATGGAACCCCCTGGCCAAGAGGCCATGCGGGGACGCCATAATTACGGCAGAGCCGCATCTGGCAATCGGCATACTTACTGCGGACTGCGTGCCTGTGCTTCTTTATGACCCCTGTAGTGGCGTTATAGCTGCGGTGCACGCCGGGTGGCGAGGGCTTACAGGCGGCGCCTTAAGAGAGAGTATTAGGGCCATGTCAGCTCATTTTTCCGTAAGACCCGAGAATATATCAGCCGCCATAGGGCCCCATATCGGGACCTGCTGCTACGAGGTATCAGAAGACCTTGTTCATGCTTTTGAGGCCGCGGGTTTTAAGAGTGACGCTTACTTTTCAAGGCGGGACTCTTCCATTCACCTTGACCTTGGAGGCGCTGTATTTGATGCCCTTACAGGCCTTGGTCTTGAACGGGATAATATAAGCCGGCCCGGCCCATGCACATCATGTTCGGCCTCGCTCTATTATTCATACAGAAGGGATAAGATAACGGGAAGGCACTTGAGTTTTATTATGAAGAGGTAAATCCTTTTACCCTTTCGGTAAGGGGCAGGTCTGGGTAGAGGTGTGAGGAAGGCAGAGTTATGGTTAAGAGTCTGGTAGTTGGTATTACGGGAGGGCCGGCAACGGGCAAGAGCCTTGTCTCGGCGGAGTTTGCCTCTCTTGGCGCCGCTCTTATAGACGCTGATATTATCGCCCGTGAGGTACTTTCTCCGGGGCGCGCGGAGTTCGAGGCCGCGGTCTCTGTATTCGGCCCTTCTATAGTAGCGCCTGACGGCACACTTGCGAGAAAGGTTCTTGGTAATATAGTATTCTCTGATTACAGACGCCTTGGTGAGTTGACGGCTATTACGCGCCCGGCTATTCTTGCCGTTATAAGAGAAAAAATAGCGGCCCTTAAAGAGGCCGGTGAGTGCGCTATTATAGTGCTTGACGCGCCGTTGCTCTTTGAGGCCGGTCTTGCCGCGAAGATGGATAAGGTCATCGTGGTCTTTACTGATGAGGACGTGCAGTTAAAGAGGCTCATGAAAAGAGACGGCATTACAGAGCCGCGGGCCCGCAGCCTCATCGCATCGCAGATGCCTCTGGCAGAGAAGAAGAGGCGCGCCCACTACCTTATAGACAACAACGGCTCTCCCGCGGAGACGCTTGCAGAGGTGCGGAGCCTTTATAAGGCGCTGCTCTTAGAAAGGTGTTGACAAAGCTACCCGTGCCGTGCTAAGGTCAACTTACCTTTCAACGAGCATAAGTTCTCATACCCTATGCCTTGATTCAAAATCCAGTTATTAAACCCAGAGGAAATAAGTCTTAAGGACATTATTCACAATAAAAATTTAGCTGTAGAGACTATTGCGCCTGCCTTTTGCAGGTCATGTATCTGTTTCTATGCCATATTCACAGGAGTAGTTTATGCATTTAAGAGATTTAAAGGACAAAAAGATAAACGAACTGACCTCGCTTGCCAGAAAATATAAGATAGAAGGCGCATCAAATATGAGGAAACAGGACATTATCTTTGCCCTTCTTCAGAATCAGTCAGAGAAAAACGGGCTCATCTTCGGCGAGGGGGTACTTGAGACCCTGCCTGACGGCTTTGGTTTTCTAAGGGCCCCTGATTATAATTACCTTCCCGGCCCTGATGACATATACGTCTCGCCCTCGCAGATAAGAAGGTTTAACCTGCGCACAGGCGATATTGTCTCAGGTCAGATACGCCCACCAAAAGAGGGCGAGAGATACTTTGCTCTTCTGAAAGTTGAGAAGGTAAACTACGAGGACCCGGAGATAGCAAGAGAAAAGATACTCTTTGATAACCTCACCCCTTTATACCCCGAAGAAAAGCTTCACCTTGAGACAGAGAACGACCCTGACCTCTCCATGAGGATAATGGATATATTCACACCTCTTGGAAAGGGACAGAGAGCCCTTATCGTATCCCCCCCCAGGGCAGGTAAGACCATATTCCTGCAGAAAGTCGCCAACTCCATTACTACGAACCATCCTGATGTTATTCTTCTTGTCCTTCTTATTGATGAGAGGCCCGAGGAGGTAACGGATATGGAGCGTTCAGTGAAGGGCGAGGTGATAAGCAGCACCTTTGATGAGCCTGCGCAGCGCCATGTGCAGGTCTCGGAGATGGTCATAGAGAAGGCCAAGAGGCTCGTTGAGCACCAGAAGGACGTGGTCATACTCCTTGACTCCATAACGCGTCTTGCGCGCGCCTATAATACCGTTGTGCCTGCAAGCGGCAAGGTGCTCTCCGGCGGAGTGGACTCCAACGCGCTGCATAAACCAAAGAGGTTTTTCGGAGCCGCCAGAAACATCGAGGAGGGCGGCAGCCTTACCATTATCGCAACAGCCCTTGTAGACACTGGCTCGCGTATGGACGAGGTTATCTTCGAGGAGTTCAAGGGCACGGGTAATATGGAGATAGTCCTTGACAGAAAGCTCGCAGAGAGAAGAATCTTCCCTGCAATAGACATAAACAAATCAGGTACAAGAAAAGAGGACCTGCTTCTGTCAAAGGCAGAGCTTAACAGGATCTGGATACTGAGAAAGGTCCTGCAGCCACTTAACCCCATTGACAGCATGGAGTTTCTACTTAACAAGATTAAGAATACAGAAAGCAACAAGGAGTTCTTCCTCTCCATGAGCAAATAACCTCTCACATACCTCTTGCGCACTTGGACTCTGGCCTCTCTGCCCTGTGCTTTGAGTGCGCTCTGTCTCAGAGGCAACCCCTCTGTGACGCTTTCCCGGCGGCCCGCTTCATATTGCCTTGTAGTTGACAGGCACTCTTCTTATGTCTTAAAATAAAATTTTAGACATCTGAATACTTCGGGGGCCATGAAAAAAACTCTCTCTTACATCGTTACTCTCTTTTTCAGCCTTGCCTTTGCCCTCTTATTTGCCGTGGTGATAAGACTTGTACGCCTTGGCGAATCCATGAACGCCCTCTGGCTTGTTCTGGCGGCGGGCTATTTTTTTTTGCTCGTATCTGCCGGCCTTACGAGGTTTTTCAATCCTGTGCGGGTTTTAGCTTTAATTAGAGTTATAAGGCCCCTTGCCTCTGTACAAGAGATGGTCATGTCTTTTGTCGGTGTAAGGCAATCGCGCAACTCGTTCTTCGCGAGGGCTCGTAGAGGTCTTGGTCCGGTAGACTCAGCTGCTTTTCATGGATATCCTTGTACAAGGCCCATGAGGTTAGCCTCTTCCATATATCTGTTTTTTCTTTTTTTGAGTACCATCTTTTTTCTATCTCCTCTTGCATACGGGGCAGGGGATACCTTTGTATTTAATAACTTCGAGATCGTATCCAGGTGGAACTTTGAGAACGTGCAGGAGGCTCGTTTCACGGGTAACGGGCTCTTGCTCGAAGGTAATAACTATATGAGGATATCTCCGCCTGCCGGTCTCAGGGTTCCGCTTCGCCGTGGGGCCATGGTCCTTAGATTCAAGACCCCAAAAAGCCTTGTCTCCAATATAAGTCTAAGGTCTGCGGACAATCGTGTGGTGCGTAAACACATAAGAGTGAATGTCCCTGAGGGGAGTGATAAAGTCACGACTCTGCGTGTATATTTTGGAAAATACAGGAGCAAGGAGAGTTACATAAATGATTTTGCAGTAGAGTTTTTCAGCGTAGAGAGAATCTCGCTCCGCCTTGATAGCATTCGTCTCTATGAACCGTCAACAATGGAGTTGGCCTCTATATTCTGGGAGGAGTTCTGGCGGCCTGACTTTATCACGGGTTCAACTGTGGGGTTTGTTACTACACCTGCGGCCGGTGGGCTTGGTTTTATGGGCATGCTCTACATCTTTACGGCCATTGTCTTTGCAGCGCTCTTTGTTTTTTGCAGGTTTACCGGACAACCCCTCTCCCCTCGAAAAGCCGCGAGAAACCTTCTTTTAATACTTCTTTTTGCAGGGGTTATTTTTGCCGTAAGGATGGATTACAACTGGCTCACCATATGGAGAGGTGATGTAAGGACTCTCTCAGGCGCGGATGTAGGTGAGAGAGTACGTATAGTACACAACAGGAATCTTGATAGCTTTCTTGATTTTATTGATTATGTAAAGAGAACCGTGCCTTCCAAAAGGGCTGTTCGTCCTGCCACCAGAGGTCACAATGAACAGCTCTCGTATATAGCGCGTTATTATATGCTGCCTGTGGAGGATTCCCGCGAGGCCGATCTGCTCTGGTCATATGGCGATTCGCTTAGTTTTGACCAAAGCACCGGCGCCCTCCACGACAGCAATGGAAGGCTTATAGAACCGAAGGTGAGGGTCTTTGCCAAATACGCCGAGAACGCGGTTATTTATGAGGTGATTAAATAAGAGCATGTATTTTTTCTATCTTATAATCTCAATAACCCTTCCTCTTGCAGGGGGAGCTTTTTTTGTACTCTGGCTCCTTGGTTCAGATACTGAGCTTGGCCGAGTCGAGGCCGCGGCCTTTGGCATTGGTGCGGGTTTTGGTTTTACCACCCTTGAGATGTTTTTTCTCGGCCTTATCGGTGTGACCTTCACCCTTGGCGCAGTGGCGCTGCCTGTGCTCGCCTTTACTCTTCTTTTCCTTGTCCTCTCGCGAAAGAGGCTAAAGTCCTGGCCGCGAAGCGCAGTTAAGGGCTCCGTCCCAGGCGGTTGGAGGCTTTATCTAACCATTATCATGGCCTCGTGGATAGCCTTAAAGGTAGGGTTTGTCTCCTATGAGTCTTTTACCCGTCCCGTGTACTCAGTTGACAGTTTAGTGAGCTGGAGTATCCTGGCAAAGTTTTTTTTCTACAAGGCGGGGTTCCTGCTTGATACCTCAAATGAGCACTTTTTCGGCAGTGGATACAGGACGTTTCTTGGCCCCCCACTGCACCTGCCTCTTCTGCAGACATGGATAGCACTCTTTCTCGGTAAGTTCCACGAGGTCTATGTAAAGGCCCCGGGCGCGATTTATTTTATCGGGGTTCTGGGGGTGCTTTACTACGGAGTAAAGAGAGAGGCAGGGCCGCTGTATGCCCTTATTACGGTCTTTTTTATGGCCAGCGTACCGATTTTTACGGCCCACGGCCAGGACGCATACGCTGATCTGCCGCTGTGCTTCTTTGCCATCTCCGGCACAGTGGCCTTATGGAGGTTTTTTCGAGGCGATTCAGTTCCATACCTTGTGCTCTCGGGCATATTGTTTGCCATCTCCATGTTCGTAAAGAACGAGGGGCTCTTTTTTGCTCTGGCCGCAGGTGCGGCCCTTACGTCTTATCTTTTTATGAGAAAAAAGACTTATATTACCCCTTTTCTTGCCTTTCTTATACCCATTATTCTCATAGCAGGGCCCTGGCTGCTCTTTAAGTATTATTACGGAATTGGTTTTGGTCACAGCGGTACGTCTTCTGGTTTTAAATGGTTCAGCGACCCAACTTTTCATAATGACAGCACCAATTACGGCATTCACTGGGTGGTGCTGAAAGAGGGGTTTTTCAAGATATTTTTTACGGCCAACTACAACCTTATCTTCCCGGTATGGATAATAGCAGGCCTTGTTGCCGCAAAAAATATTTTAAGATCAGAGCTTAAGCACCTGTACCTCATGGTCTTGCTTGTAATGTCCATGTTCCTCTTTGTATACCTTACGCTTGAGGTAACAACAGTAACAGAGGAGACGGGTATACACAGAAATACCCTGACATATCTGCCCCTTGTATATTTTACCGCGGCCATGGCCATCTCATCCATATGGCCCCTTACCCGGGGCAAATCATAACCTCTTCCACCCCTACTGCTTTTGCTCGTATCTTCCAGTACTGCCTCTTGAGGTTTTTGACAGAGGGGTATGCTGATGTTATACTTTAAAAAATTTTTCAAAGGTGAGCGGTTCTTTACCCTGCTTTTGTTTCTCACACCTGCTCGCTCCGCCCTGGTCCACAGGTAACCCCTTATAAAATTTATGAGATTAGCAGCCCCCATATCAGGTCTTTTGCTCTTAATTAACCTCTTCTCTCTGCTGCCCTCAGCGGCCCACGGGGCAGGGGCGAGTTATGTCTTTAATAACGCCTCAGTGGTCTCCAGGTGGCGTCTTGAGCATGTAAGCGAGGCCCGGCTTACAGAGGGCGGACTCTTGCTCGCAGGTAATAACTACGTGAAGATAGGGCCTCCCGCGGGTTTTAAGATGCAGCTTCGCCGCGTGGCCATGGTCCTGCGCTTTAAGAGCCCTAAGAGCCTTGTGGTGAACATAAGCGTAAGAGCCGCAGGCGGCTGGGAGACGCTGAAGACCGTCAGCGTGAAGGTCCTTGACGGCAGCGACGAGCAGAGCCGTCTGCGTGTTTACCTTGGAAAACCAGAGGGTGCGAATAGCTACATAAGTGACTTTGCCGTAGAGTTTTACAGCATAGAGAACGTCACGGTGCGCCTTGACGGCATTAGGCTTTATGAGCCCACGGCAGTGGAGCTTGGCTCTATATTCTGGGAGGAGTTCTGGAGGACCCATGTTATCAACGGCTTCATTGTAGGCTCCATCTCTGCCCCTGAGGCCGGCGGCGTGGGTTTTATGACCATGCTTTACATCCTGGTTTTCCTTTCCTTTCTTGGGACTCTTGGCTATTACAGATACTCCGGGCACTGCCTCTCACCCCGTCGGGTCTCAGGCGCACTTGTTATTCCCATTATCGTGGCAGGGGTGCTCTTTGCCGTAAGGATGGATTATAAATGGCTTGTCCTCTTACATGATGATGCGAAGACCCTATCCGGTAAGGATGTGGGGGAGAGGGTACGTATAGTAAACAGCAGAAACCTCGATAAGTTTCTT
>JAJRZX010000075.1 GCA_024275045.1 Deltaproteobacteria bacterium | reverse complement strand
GTTTCTTTTTTCCAGTTTCGTGGGGCGTTGGAAGTATATTCAATGTTACTAAATTAGTTCCATACCGGTTTTCTTTATCTTACTTTCTTTTTTCCAAAAGAAAGTAAGGAGGTTTTATGAAGTACATCATACTTATAGGCGACGGCATGTCAGACCTGCCCATTGAGTCTCTTGGCGGTAAGACTCCCCTTGAGCACGCAGCCACGCCCAATATGGACCGTATCGCCGGAGCCGGTAAATACGGCCTCTTTGCAACCGTGCCCGAGGGTTACAAGCCGGGAAGCGATGTATGCAATTTGAGCATACTGGGTTACGCACCTGCTGATTACTATACGGGGCGCGCCCCTCTTGAGGCGGCCTCTATCGGCGTAAAGCTTAATGGCACGGATACGGCCTTTCGCTGCAACCTTGTCACTCTCTCAGAGGGTGAGCCCACGGTAATGGAGGACTACAGCGCGGGCCATATTACAACGGAAGAAGGTGGTGAGATTATCTCTGCCCTTAATAAAGCGTGTTTTGGCATGGGGGTGTCTTTTTATAAAGGCACGTCCTACAGGCACCTCATGGTCTGGGAGAACGCCCCTGAGGGGCTTTATACGAGGCTTAGGACCATTCCTCCCCATGATATATCCGATAAAGAGGTTGCAGAGTACCTGCCCTCAGGCGATGGGGCTGAAAAACTTCGTGAGCTAATGGAGGTATCTCGGTCCGTACTTGCAGGTCATCCCGTGAATAAAGATAGAGAGGGACGGGGTTTAAACCCTGCCTCCTCAATATGGCTCTGGGGGCAGGGTATTGCCCCGAGTATGCCCGGACTTAAGGAGAGGTTTGGTCTAAAGGGAAGCATTATCTCCGCTGTTGACCTTATGAAAGGCATAGGCGTATACGCAGGGCTTGATGTAATTAATGTGCCCGGAGCAACGGGTTATATTGATACGAATTACGAGGGCAAGGTCGGGGCGGCCCTCGGTGCCCTTGAAGTTCAGGACTTTGTCTGTCTCCATGTTGAGGCCCCTGACGAGGCCGGGCATCAGGGCAAGCTTCCCGATAAGCTTAAGGCCATAGAGGATTTTGACTCAGAGGTTGTAGGCAAGATACTTGCGGGGCTTGAGGGTAAAGACTTTAAAGTGCTTGTGATTACGGACCACCCCACGCCTGTTGAGCTGAAGACCCATACCTCGGACCCTGTGCCCTTTGCCATAAGCACAGGCGGTGAGCTTGCAGGGGGCAGCGGTGTGAAGAAGTTCTCAGAGGCCGGCGGGGCCGTCTCCGGGCTTTTTGTGGAAGATTGTTCGGAGTTTATAAAGGATTTTCTCTCCTGAGAGGAGCTGCGGCAGGTTAAAAAACCCTTTTTTTGTCTGTGCCTTATAGAATGGGCCTCAGATAAAAGAGGGGTTTTTGTTATTACTCTTTATTTGCCTGTCATTATATCGGTGTTTTTTCTATCTCTTTTCATACACGCGTTTATTGAATGTTTTAACGCCTTGCCTCATATACTCAGTGGGTGAGGCGTTGTGATTTATATTCCTCAGCTAATCTCCAGCATATAAGAGGTCTCAAACTTTCTCATCTTCAGGTGTTCGTATATCTGGCATACACGATCGTGCATCTCACTGGCCATCTTGCTGGCGCTGAAGATGATATGTGAGCACCCTTTTGCCCGTGCCCACCTGCGGGCCTCAAGCACAAAGCTGATGCCCTTTCCGCGGTGCTCGGGCAGGGTGTACCAGTACAGGGCGTTGGCGATACACTGCGCTCCAATGGGACACCTGGAGCTTGTTATGCCCATTACTCCGATTATCTCATCCTCATAGAACATTACCATGAGGTCTGTGTCCTCGTGCTCAATGAGGCGGTAGACGGTCTCTATATAAGCGGGCATCTCAATCTCAATGCCGAACTCGTTTGCCCGGCACTCTGCAAGCCATGATTTTATTACGGGGAACAACCGTTCAACGTCTTCACCTTTGCGGTAGGGTCTTATCATGTTTTTTACCTTTTTAAGATTACGTATATGACGGCAGGTCTGATTTTGTTTTCTTGAGCATGGAAGGGGTAAAACCTCTTGAATTATATGGCAGAGAACTAAGAACTTATGCCACTATCCCTTACCTTGCCACCTCTATACATTATAAGACTTAAAAAAAAAATATAAAGGATAGAATTTAATGAGGGTAGTGCGAGGGCGGATGTAGGTGAGAGGAAGAATTAGACCCTTGTAATATTAAGATTTAATTTATGCTCTATCAAAGTTTTGTCTCCACATGACTTGACAGTTGACCTCTTTAAGGGTTCAGTTAAGGTATGGGGTTTTTGGAGGGTGTGAGGTGCAGGAGGGCAGGGGGAAGGGCCGGTTTTTTAAGGAGCAAAGAGGGTGGCGCATGAGACTTCTGAAGAGCGATTTGGTGCGGTCTTAATAACCCTTCACTGGGTTATGGCCGTGATGATTATCGCACTCTTTTTTCTGGGTAGATTTATGGTGGACCTGCCCTACAGTCATCCCTGGTATCACAGCGCTCCGCATTTACACAAAAGTCTTGGGCTTTTTCTTCTGGCCTTACTGGTAATACGGAGTATATGGGTGATAATCATAAAAAGGCCCGCCCTTCTTCCAATGCCTTATTTGGAGAGGATAACGGCTCTTTTTGTGCAAAAGTCATTTTATTTTCTTCTCTTTGGCATTACCATAAGCGGGTACCTTATACCCACGGCCAATGGCAGCGGAGTTGAACTCTTCAGCCTCTTTACCGTACCTGCGGTCTTTACGGGGTTTGAGCATCAGGAGGATATTGCCGGAGGGTTTCATTATGTGCTTGCTTACATTCTCATATTTTTTGTACTGCTTCATACAATTGGGGCCTTAAAACATCACTTCATGGACAGGGACGATACGCTTACAAGAATGCTTGGTATAAGAGGTAAAAACTAAGGAGGTTTACTCATATGTACAGGATAAAGCAGAGAATTATCTTGCTTGTTTTATTGGCGGTTTTTTTAATTGCCCCTTTGCAGGCGCGTGCCGCTGATTATGTTATTGATTCAAAGAAGGCCCATGCCTTTATTCAGTTTAAGATCTCACACCTTGGTTTCAGTTATGTGCTTGGCCGTTTTAACCACTTTGATGGTGTATTCAGCTATGATGAGAAAGACCCCGCGGCCTCTCACGTAAAGGTTACCGTGGACGTATCAAGTGTTGATACCAATCATGCTGAGCGTGATAAGCATCTTCGGAGTGAGAAGTTTTTTGATGTAAAAAAATACCCTAAGGCAACCTTTGTAAGCTCTTCCTATGAGGTAACGGGAGATAAGAGGGCTCTCTTAAAGGGCATGTTCACACTTCACGGCGTAACTCGACCCATTACCATAAAAGTAAGAGAGCTTGGCGCTGGCAAGGACCCCTGGGGCGGATATCGCCGCGGTTTTGAGGGCAGTCTCACCCTTGCGCTTAAGGATTACAATATAAATACCAGCCTTGGCCCTGCGGCAAAAGAGGTTGTGCTCTTTCTCTCCCTTGAGGGGATAAGGCAGAAATAGGTCTTGACAATATCTCTTTAATTAAGTATCGTTTCGATGTAGGTCGAAATGATTGGAGGGTTGGTTGTGGTGGAGGTCTTTTTTTGAGAGAGCTGACAAGGATATTTCAATCACTATCAGATGTAAACCGCATCCGCATACTGAAGATGCTGGAGCAACGCCCTCTATGCGTCTGCGAGATTACCTCTGTACTTGGCCTTGCCACCTCAACGGTCTCCAAGCACCTCTCTATCCTTCGTGACACGGGTTTTGTGGTGGACTCCAAGGAGGGCAAGTGGGTGAACTACAGGCTCACGGACTCACCCTCGCCGCCTTATATTAATAAACTCATGCCTCTTATAAAAGAGCTGCTCCCTGATGACAAGGTAGTTAGAGAAGACGCAAAAAAAGTAAGGGACGTGGACAGGGAGACCATCTGCGCGTAGTTTTTTTTGTCTAAGACAATTCGATGATTGGCTAAGCATAAAAACACTTCTTAACTTAAATGCACGAGGCCATGAAAAAAATACTTATCTTATGCACAGGCAACTCATGCAGGAGCCAGATGGCGGAGGGGTTTTTAAACTCACTGCATCTTGACCTTGAGGTCTGCTCTGCGGGCACGGAGCCTGCGCTGTCTGTTCACCCCGAGGCCGTTGCGGTTATGGCGGAAAAGGGTATTGATATCAGCCGAAATCACACAAAAGACGTTGCGTTATTCAGAGATAAGACATTTGATTATGTGATTACGGTATGCGCTGCGGCAAGAGAAAAATGTCCTGTATTTACGGGCGCTCTTCGCCACGGCCTTCACATGGGTTTTGATGACCAGGCAGGTTTTATGGGAAGTACCGCGGAGATAAGAGAAGAATTCAGACGAGTTCGTGATGAGATTATGAAGGCTTTTTATGCGTTCCAAAAGAGTCTCTTTACCGGGAAGGCAGGACTTAATGAGTGAAAATAATAAAAAATTATCATTTACAGACCGTTTCCTCACGCTATGGATCTTTCTTGCCATGAGTGCGGGTGTATTAATAGGCTACCTTACCCCCGGGACAAAGAATTTTATACAATCATTCCAATTTGGCACAACAAATATCCCAATCGCAATGGGGCTCATACTCATGATGTACCCGCCCCTTGCAAAGGTGCGGTACGAGGACCTGGGTGGTATTTTCAGGGATTATAAACTGCTTGGTTTATCATTATTTCAGAACTGGGTTCTTGGTCCGGTACTTATGTTTATACTTGCGGTGGTCTTTCTCCGCGGGTATCCCGTTTACATGGTGGGGCTCATTATGATAGGGCTTGCGCGCTGTATTGCCATGGTAATCGTCTGGAACGATCTGGCGGGAGGCGAGAGAGAGTACTGCGCCGGCCTTGTGGCTTTTAACAGTATCTTTCAGGTGCTTTTTTACAGCCTCTATGCCTGGTTTTTTATTACGCTGCTGCCTCCGTTATTCGGCCTTCATGGTCTATCAGTAGATATATCAATACTAAAGGTGGCCAAGAGCGTTTTTATCTATCTTGGTATCCCCTTTGGCGCGGGTTTCTTGAGCCGCTTTGTATTAGGCAGAATAAAAGGCATGCAGTGGTACGAGAACCATTTCCTGCCTCTTATCAGCCCCATCACCATCGTTGCCCTGCTCTTTACCATTATCGTCATGTTCAGCCTTAAGGGAGATATGATAGTTTCCATACCGCTGGATGTAGCGCGAATTGCCGTGCCTCTTATAATTTATTTTGTGGTGATGTTTTTCTTAACCCTGTGGTTATCCTTTAGACTTGGGGCAGGGTATGCCAGAGGCGTCTCGCTCTCATTTACCGCCGCGGGAAATAACTTCGAGCTTGCCATTGCCGTTGCAATAGCCGTATTCGGCCTGGACTCAGGGGTTGCTTTTGTTGCCGTAATCGGGCCCCTTATTGAGGTGCCAATTCTTATACTCCTCGTAAGTCTGGTGATGAGGTTACGCTCATATTGGGAGGCAAAACTCTCTGCCGTGGCAGTGCTGCGTGAAAAAGGAACATAAGACCGCTGACAGCCGAGACACCCAGCTTCTGCCTGCCCACTGCCCCCCCTCTTGGTCTTGACATCCCCGTTAATAGAGAATAATCTTTTAAAATGATCTGATCTGCAATGTAATAGAAATTAATTTCATGAGATCCCTTCCAGGGGATTAAGGTGAGTATTTGTGAGTACTACGGTAAATATTTTATTCCAGCAGAGTCTTAAGAAGAATAGCAGGCTTACCGCCCTTATGGGGAAAAGCCGGCAGGACAATGCCCGGGGGTACGAGTCCATAACTTATGAGAGACTTGGCGAGATGGTTTGCGGATTTACTCTGGGCCTTAAAAAGCTTGGTGTAAAAAAAGGCGATACCATAGGGCTTATCTCTGAGAACCGTCCTGAGTGGGCTGTGGCGGATCTGGCCGTCCTGCATGCCGGGGGTGTAAGCGTGGCGCTTTTTCCAACTCTGCCTGCCGAGCAGGTGGTGTACAGCCTGGATGACTCAGAGGCTTCTCTGGTAATTGTATCAAGTGAAAAGCAGCTTAATAAGGTCCTTAAGTGGCAGGGTGGCGGGGATGGTAAGAGGCTTATTATAATGATGGATGGAGAGGGTGATGATAAACACGGGGTGCTGAGTTTTGCTCATGTAATGAGCCTTGGCACGGACCTTAGCTCCGCTGATTTTACGGCCCTCTGGCAGAGCCCGAGACCGGATGACATGGCAGCTATTATCTATACATCAGGCACCACGGGAAACCCCATGGGCGTAGTACTCTCGCATCGTAATATTGCTTCGAGCATCAGCGCCGGAGAAGATGCAGTGGCCTTTGGACCGGGCCATGTCATGGTATCTTTTCTTCCTCTTAACCATATCTTTGCCAGAATCGTTGACCACTATATGCCTCTCTCTTTTGGCGCGACAGTGGCATATGCCGGGAGTTCGCGTGAGATAAGAGGTCTTGTCTTGGAGATGAGACCGCAGTACATGACCCTTGTGCCAAGGGTCCTTGACATGTACAGAGAGGGAATTTTGGCAGAGGTGGAAAAAGCGAGTTCAACTAAGAAGCGGATATTTAAGATGTTTTTTTCTGCGGGGTTACGCTCTTGTCCCGCTTTAGAAGGCAGGTCCAGGCCCTTTTTTATCAGCCGGCTTCTCTGGAGGCTGGGGGATAAGCAGGTATTCAGTAAGATTAGAGAGAGCCTTGGCCTTGGGAGACTGCGGTTTTTTATCTCCGGAGGCGCGCCTCTCTCGGCGGAGACAGAGCGGTTTTTTTGCGTACTTGGCATAAACGTGCTTCAGGGTTACGGGCTTACTGAGACTTCGGCCCTTGTATCGGTAAATCGGCCCGGTAGCGCAGTTGCCGGCACAGTGGGGCCTCCCGTAAGGGGCGTGGAGGTAAAGTTCTCTAAGTCCGGTGAGATACTCGTAAAGGGCGATAACATTATGAAGGGGTACTGGAAGCGCCCCTCTGAGACGGCCTCTGCAGTAGACAGTGAGGGGTGGCTTCATACAGGCGACCTTGGCGAGATGGACGAGGGTGGAAACCTCAGGATAAAGGGGAGGAGCAAAGAGATAATGGTACTTACCACAGGTAAAAACGTGGCCCCTGTGCCGGTAGAGGAACGCCTCGGGGAGAGTCCATTCATCTCGCAGATAATTATAGCCGGGGATAACAGAAACGCCGTAACCGCCCTGATTGTCCCGGATTTTGTACGGGTAAGGCAGTGGCAGCAGGCTAAGGGCAAGGTTCAGGAGGCAGAGCTCTCAGATGGCGAAGTAGCCGATAACCCCAATGTGAAGGCGCTTATCCGCGGCGAGTTAAAGAGGCTCTCAGTCGGGCTTGCGGACTTTGAGAGGGTTAAGAGGTTCGCTCTCTTAGAGAGGGCCTTTACCGTAGAGAGCGGCGAGCTTACGCCTACGCTTAAGCTTCGGCGCAAGATTATATTTACAAAATACAGCCAAGTACTGGAGTCTCTGTACAGGTAGTTACAGGCGTACTCAATGAGACGTACGTCAGGCCCTGTTTTTTTTACAGGGACATGTGACGCCACTCTTTATCTATCTTTTCTCACCCAGATTTGCTGAGCTTCGCCATGGCGAAAATCTTCTGCCAAACGGTAGTGTCTCTTCAGGTAGCGGTAAATCGGTCTGAAGTAAGGCTTGATCCGTCTTCTGCCGCCGAATTTTGCCGAGGGTAGAAGTACTGCGTAACGGGGTTTTTCTCTTTCAATATCTTTTATATACTCAAGCTGGCCATCCGGGCTTCCCATTAAGAGTATGGGTATGGGGTAGCGTGTGGCGCTGTGCCTGCCGGCAAGGGAGGGGATTATCTCCGTATACATGGGAAAGGCCAGGATAGCCTCATCCGGGCCGGTGTGGGAGCGAAGGTACTTAATCAGCTTAATGAGGCTTCCGTCTGATATATAGGCAAGCCCCGGCGCCTCAGACGAGTATGCGTTAAGGCTTTTGTCCCCATGGAATAATTGTACGGCGATTGTAAGGTTGCCTCCCATGGTTGCGATCTTTCCTTTTGTATCATTGGCGGTTAGTAAGTAGGCAACAAGGGCGAGGATTGAGAACATAATCAGCCCTGCGAGCATGGTCTTGGGGGGGTTAATGCCCTGGCCCTCTTCGTCTGCATTCCTCTTGTGAAGATATGAGGTCAGCTTGTGTACGCCAAGGCCGCCCCAGAGAAGCATGGGTATGAGAGAGAACATGGGGTACTGGGGGCCGCTTAGTCCGCGGAGCGTGGAGATACTTACAGCAAAACTCAAGAGCATGGCCATCATCAATACACGCCACTCTCCGTAGAGCTCTTTTTTTATAAAGCCTTTATAAATAAGACCATACAATAACCCTGCGGCAAGGGACAGAAGGAATATAAAGAGCACGATGAGGCGGAGGTTCCCAAAGTAAAGACTGCTCCCGGAGAGTATCTCTGTACTTATGGGCATAAGCTGAAACATATATACGTAATAATATGTTGATATGTAACCGGTGAGCGAACCATGATAGGCAAGGTAGGCCGCCCACAAGATAAGGGGAAGCAGGAAACCAGCGATACAGAGGGCTAACCTTGAGACGTTTTTTTTAAGGCTAACGTGCTTTGTACCCAGGAAAATTATTATAACCATGGCCGCGCCAGCGGCGGTAATATGTATGCCTACGTCAAGGGCATATAGGTTGGTTAGGCCCGTTAAGACCCCAAGTGTGAATAGCCGAGTCTTGGCGCCATCATCACCTTTTTTTACATGCCGCATATAGTACAAGAGTATAGCTATGTACACGGCCAACCTTGCACCTGACCAGCGGGGCAGCCAGAATGGATGGAAACCAAAGATTATGATTAGAGCAGTTACGCCAATGGGCAGGAGGCCTTTGGAGTAAATCCTTGTGCACAGGGCGTAGCATGCCCATACAACGAAACATGCCTGCAAGACAAACCAGAGCCGCTGAACAAGCAGGTACTCTCCGAAGATAAACTCAATTATTATATTTGCGTAAGTCCATATGGGAGGAAAGAGGGGATAAAAATCAACGTATGGGACTTTGCCTGCCTTGAAAAGCGGGTAAGATAAAAAGTGCAGACCCTCGTCATAGGGGTCTACAAAACCATTAAGCACAAGGGAGGTAAAGAGTAGGACCGCAGGAGTGAGAAAAAGAACAAGAACCAGGTCCCATCTGATTGTAGTAGGTCCTAAGGCCCGTGTAAGGTTTTTACAGGACTTCATCGTATTGTACGCTCAGGTTTTTTGTTGCCGTACTTTTTTATTCGTCTGTGCCACGTCTTGGGGGTTTATTTTATTAAGGTCCTCTTCAGGCTGTCTTACGACCGGTATGAGAGGCGCGGCATGTTATATACGGTGAACTCAAGCTCTCCTTTAGCGAAATAGCAGCAGCGGAATACGGCAGGACATAATCATGGAAGTAGTGGAACTGCCGATTATGAGGTTACGGATACGTGAGTGACCGTAGGCCCCTGTTACAAGCAGGTCTATGCTGTGCCTCTCTGTATATGAGCGGATGACATCATCGGCATGGCCCGGTGTAAGGTCCGAGTGAACCGTAAAACCCGCCTCTCTCAGCCTTGTAGCTGCAGAGTCAAGAGATTGACTTATTTTATCGCTCTTATCTCCTGCTGCCGCTATATGGCACTCCAGTCCTTTTAAGAGCGGGCCGGCGATAATATATTTTAGTGCCTTAAGAGAGCTGGTACCTCCGTCATAGGCGATGAGAAACCTCTCTATGGGACGAAATACATTTGGCGTCACCAGAAGGGGATGATGTACGCCACGTGCCACCTCTTCGAGGTTAGAGCCTATATGAGCGGTATCAAACTCAGCGAGCTCGCCTCGTTTGCCTATGACGATTATCTCGATATCACCTTCCCACTGGCAGATGGTCTCTTCGAGAGCGCCTCTTCTTTTTAATGAGTTTATTTTCGTTACACCTGCTTCACGAAGCTGCGCCTCTGCGTGCTGCAGTATTAAACGGCCTTTTTGCTGCTCTTCTTTGCCCTGCGCCTCATCCCGGGCAGTGAGCTGCTCAAGGAGCTCTTTATTTGCATCAACTCCAATAGAGCCGCTTAGGTCTGAGTGAGCGGCCCTCTCCATGGCGTGAGGCAAGACATGGAGCAGTGTGACAGAGGCATCTATGCGGCTGCTTATCCATGCGGCATGACCGCAGACGCTATCTGAAAAACTCGAGCCATCTATGCAGGCAAGTATCTTTTTCATACACAGCTCTCCTAATGCTTTACGGCTTCTTTGAATATATCGGTCTTGTTATGAATCGTGAGCCTGTCAATGATAGTGGCGCTGGCTTTATTGAGCCCAAGCACCTCTACGTCTGTGCCATTTCTACGAAACTTCAGTACTACTTTATCAAGTGCGTGTACAGCGGATATATCCCAGAAGTGCGCAGATGTTACGTCAATGCACACTCTCTCAATGACCTCATTGAGGTCAAAGGCAGCGACAAAGTTATCGGCAGAGGCAAAGAAGACCTGACCAAAGACATTATAAACCCGCCGCGACTCTTCTTCAAGGAGTTCTGATTCAATACTCATTAACTGCGAGACCTTTCTGGCAAAGAAGAGTGCGCTCATCAGCACACCCACAAATACGCCTTTAGCCAGATCATGGGTAAAGACCACCACAATAATCGTTGCCGCCATCACAAGGCTTGAGCTCTTGGGACGGGTGCGCAGCTCCCGCAGAGAGGTCCAGCTGAATGTACCGATGGAGACCATTATCATTACGGATACAAGGGCCGCCATGGGAATCTCTCTGACCAGGGGGCTGAGTACGAGGATTAAAAAGAGCAGAAAGGCGCCTGCAAAAAAAGTTGATAATCTGCCGCGCCCTCCGGATTTTACATTAATTACGGATTGACCTATCATGGCGCAGCTGGCCATGCCGCCAAAAAAGCCTGTTACGATGTTTGCGATGCCCTGGCCCCGGCACTCGCGGTTCTTATCGCTATCAGTGTCCGTAAGGTCATCAACGATAGAGGCTGTCATCAGGGATTCAAGCAGCCCTACGACGGCAAGTGTAAGTGAGTATGGAAGGATAATCCAGAGTGTCTCTAATGAGAACGGTATATCAGGGAGTAAAAAAGCCGGGAGCGTGGAAGGCAGCTCACCCATATCACCTACGGTGCGTAGAGGCAGGCCCATTATTATGCTTACAACTGAGAGCAGGACAATACATACAAGGGGGGATGGCACTGCCTTTGTAATCCTTGGAAAAAGATAGATAATGGCAAGCCCTGCGGCTACCATTATGTACATGGAAAAACCCGAACCAGCGAACTCCGGGAGTTGAGCAAGAAATATCAGAATCGCCAGAGAATTTACAAAACCTGTCATCACCGAGCGAGAGACAAAACGCAGCAGCGAGCCCAGCCTGAAGATGCCGGCAAGAACCTGCAGTACCCCCGTCAGGACAGTTGCCGCCAGCAGGTACTGCAGACCAAAGTCTCTTACGAGCGTTATCATCAGCAGAGCCATAGAGCCCGTTGCCGCAGATATCATACCCGGCCTGCCGCCCACTATGGCGATAATCACTGCCATGGAGAATGAGGCGTAGAGCCCTATTTTTGGGTCAACACCGGCGATTGCCGAAAAAGCAATGGCCTCAGGGATTAGAGCAAGGGCCACGACCATACCGGCCAGCAGGTCGCCTCGAATATTACCGAACCACTCGGTTCGTAGTTGTCTAAGGGGCATGATTTATAATCACCTTTTTTTATGCCTGCCTCTAAGAGAGGCGGCGTTTTAATTCAATTCTACAAGAGCTCAGAGTGCTCCATACATCCCCTGACTGAGCGGGCGCAGAGAGAATAAAACCCGCCCCTTGCGCAGGGCAGGCCGCGTATATCGTATGTTCCCTATCGGTGTTAAGGCAAGTAAGAGTCCAAAGACGGAGTTTGAATGGACTGCGGAATGTATGACTTGACTTTATAACGAGGAGATACGCTTTAATTAACTTACATGGTTGTGATAATTTATAATAACCTTTAAAAAAATGCAAGGGTATTGTCTTCTGCGAAGAGCGGAGTCAATGAAAACCCCTTGCCTCATGGTGAACCGCTCACTCCACTATAAGGGGGTAATCAGGTGTGGGATTAAGGGGACAGCTGTAGAGATATTTTCCTGGTTTAAGGTCAATGACATAATCCTTTGTCGCGCCCGTACTAAGCCCGCCCCCTGAGACTGAGGGCAGTGTAAGCCTTCCAACGCCGCGGCCCCGCACCCAGAAACCAAGGGGGTATGAGACGTTGTTGTTGGTAACCCTGAAGACGGTTTTACCGGCCTTTAGACGAAGGGGTTTGAACTCTCTTTTGCCGGCTGTTTTTTTATTTATGGCAATACAATCCGCTGCTCTTTTAGAGACAAAGGTCTGGGGGCTTACCTCGGCCTCTATAATTGTACAGGGCGTCTGGTGCAGCTCAATGATTACAGGCCCGGCGGCATTAGCGTGCCTTGATATTATGAGGCTTAAGAAAATAACGGCAAAAAAGAAGCATAAGGTTAGCGTCTGGTTCATGCCCTTATGCGCTTTGTTAAATCCGTACAGGTTCATATCTCAATCCCCCTCTTAGAAGCCTTCTACCTGCCTCTTTTATGTGGTGGTATGGCTCAACGCTGAGCCTTAAGTGAGTGTACAGTCTAAGCATAGCACGTACTTTTTACTTTGCCAGCGCTTTGAAAATTATTTATTTACACTTACGCAGCGAAACCCTATAAGTATGTGTCGGCTCTCTTTGCGGCGGCTGTGCCGGGCCGCCCCGCGGCAGATACCGGGCTCGTCATCCCAGGAGCAGGATTTTAGTATATAGCGGTTGGGGTTGTTTTCTGATGGCGTGCTTGTCCACTCAAAGATATTTCCCGCCATATCAAAGACCCCGTAGGGGCTCTTGCCTGAATCATATCTCTCAACAGGCGAGGTTCCCTGCGGCGTTGAGCTGCCGATGTTGGCGCGGGTATTATCCCAAACATTACCCCATGGAAAGTAACGTGCGTCAGTGCCGCGCACGGCTTTTTCCCACTGGTCCTCAGAGGGCAGGGTAAAGGTTTTTTTTGGCTCAAAAGTACCACGCCATCTGCAATAGGCGGCAGCGTCCTCAAGACTTACCAGTACAACAGGGTTCTTAAGTTTATCTTTCGGCGGTCTTGACCATTTGTGCGCCCTGTTTCCATGATATTTTTGTTTATCTCTACTCCTCATGGTCCAGAGGTATGGTCTTACCTCTCTGTACGAGTGTACGAGAAAACCCTGTTTTTTATAATCCTCTTCGCTGATAAAAGGTGCGCGGTGGCCGGTCTTTATCACAAACAAAAAGTACTGCGCCTCTGTTACGGGGTATTTATCAATATAAAAATTACGTACAAAGACAGACCTTTTTTTCTCTCCGTCAAACCACCGCCACTTTCTCGCGCCTTCGCCGCCTATGGAGTAGGCATAGGTCTTTTCTTTTTCATCGCTTCCAAGGGTGACTTTGCCGGCGGGGATAAAAATCTGCTCTATCTCACCGGGGTTGGCGGGGCCTGCGCCTTTGCCTTGCAGCGGGTATTGCAGGGCAGTGCTCGGCGCACCGTTACTCCCTGCGGCAAGTGAGGACCCAGTGCCAAGAATAAGGCAGACGAGCAAGAGGGGTGGCAGTATGCTTATAATGTTTTTGAATTTAAGTTTGTTCATTTACATCCGACCATACCGCGTACTCGTTGCCGTTGGGGTCAGTAAAGTGAAAACGGCGGCTCCCGGGAAAAGAGAATATTGGTTTTATAATAACACCGCCTGTCTTCTTGATTTTTGTCTGAGTTTCTTCAAGGTTCATACTGTAAAAGACTATAAGAGCGCTGCCATTTGCGGTTGATGAGGTGAGGGGAGATTTAAAAAAACCGCCCTCAAGCCCGGCATTGGTAAAAGCGCAATACTCGGGACCATAGTCCGTAAAAGACCAGGCAAAAACCTTCGTAAAAAAAGTTTTTGCGGCCTCTAAATCTACGGCAGGAAACTCAATATAATTTATTTTTTCGTGTTTGTTCATTTTTTTATCTCAATCAATGAAAGGGGTGCATGAGAGGCTTGGCCTGTCGTAAAGAAACTTGTAAGAGGCTCTGCCATTTTAAGGGGATGATAATGCTTTTTCTAATTAAGATATACTCAGAGTAACAGGAGGTTAGTGAGAGGGCAATAAAAAAAGATGAAATAGCAAAGAGGGTGAGACAATGTCTCACCCTCTTCTCATGTGTATCCCGGTTGTCTTAAACTGTGTAGGCTAATACACCAACTAAGGCGGTTACAGCTATTACAGCCAGATTAAGTCCAAGACCACAGTACACTTCAAACTCTGTTATTCTACCCATGATATTTTCTCCTTTATTTTATATTTAATTATGCGAGGTAGTTTAATGCCGCAAATACGACAATACCCGCTACCATTACATTAAGACCTATACCTGTGAAAATGGCTATTTTATCCTGTGTGTTCATGGCTCCTACCTCCTTGTCTTGCCTTATTCATATCTATTACTTGATTACCATTATACAGGAAGAAGATTAAACTAAGATGAGAAGAAAAAAGTTTGCGGTCATCTCGTGTTGCCTTAATAAAAAGAAAAGGGTGAGAGATTATCTCACCCTTTTCTCATCGTAGTTTTGTTTTTTATATTGTGTAAGCAAATACCCCGATGACAGTGGTAAGAGCTATAACTGCCAGATTTAATCCAAGACCGCAGTACACTTCAAACTCTGTTATTCTACCCATGATAAATCCTCCTTGATATTTTATTGATTAAGCAAGATATCTTGATGCCGCCAATATGACGATACTCGCTATTACCAAATTAAGAGCTATTCCTACAAATAGTGAGATCATATCTTGCTTGTTCATGGCTTTTACCTCCGTGTATTACATCCCTCTTATTTCTTACTTGAGTTTCATTTTACAGGAAGGAGATTAAACCAGGATGAGAGACAGAGCTGTTATGCGCTAAGGTTAAAAGCTTGAAGTGCTGGAGTTGAATTTATATTTTTTTGGATAGACGGAGGGTTTTATTACCCGCGTTATTTAAAATGTTATTGAATTTTTAAAAAAGTTGCATACAAGGGGCACAGAGGGGAGTGGGAGGCTAATAAATAAGGGACAGTCAAGTGTGAGGTGTTAAAGGAGCGAGACTTGCGTCTTGGCTTCTTTAAAAGCTAAGTGAGGCTGTGCTGTAGTTGTTTCTTAAGTGACTGGGGGACGCCATACGAGACTCGGACTATTGGAATATAATCGGCAGGTGGGATTACCCGAACTTTAACTTTAATACAAGAACAAGGGTTGTGAAGATAAGCGTGATTCCGTTGGCAAGCACTATTGGCAGGTTTCCCAATAACAGGCCGTATACGAACCAGAGAAAGATCCCTGTCTCAAGAGAAAGGCACATGAGTAGCGAGAGGTGCCGGGTTTCTTTACTCTTCAATATCTTCAGGGCCTGGGGAACAAAGGAGAAGGTAGTGAATGCGGCGGCTATCAGCCCGATTATGGTTATTGCGCTCATGATTGTTTGATACCCTGCGTTTTTCTTGCGAATTTAAATATTTGATCAAGTGTCATCCCGAGCCCTCTTTTTGCTATTTTGTATATATCCAAGCATATCTTGGCTCGTTAAGTTATATTGTTTCATTAGCTGAATTGTTTTTGTAAATAATTGCAGTTTATAATACTCCCCAAATTTTAGACAGAGGTATTTGGTGTATGTTAGCCTGCCAAAATCAGCAAAGGAGGCAGGCGAGATGAAGAAGAACCACGATGCGGCGTTCAAGGCGAAGGTTGCGCTGGAGGCCATCAAGGGCGAGAAGACCATGGCCCAGCTCGCGAGCGAGTACGGTGTACACCCCAACCAGATAGGCCAGTGGAAGAAGCGGCTTCTCAAAGATCTCCCCTCGCTCTTCTCTGACAGGCGAAAGAGGGAGGGCAAGGAAGTCCAGGCTGAGACGGACGAGCTTTACAGGCAGATAGGGCAGCTCAAGGTGGAGCTGGACTGGCTCAAAAAAAAATCTCAACTTCTCGGTTGAGTGTAAAAAAGCCATGATAGAGCCCGAGCATACGAAGATACCACTGTACCGCCAATGCGAGCTTCTGGGTCTTTCGAGGTCGGCCTATTACTACAGGGCAAGGCCTGTGGACGCCCTGAACGCGATCCTCATGAGGCTAATAGACGAGCAATATACGAAGACCCCCTTCTACGGCGTTCCTAAGATGACGGAGTGGCTCAGGAGGCAGGGCTTTCGCGTCAACCCCAAGAGGGTGAGACGCCTTATGAGGCTTATGGGGCTTGAGGCCGTGTATCCGAAGCCGTGGACGAGCAAACCCGCGAAGGACCACAAGAAGTATCCATATCTCCTGAGAGACGCCGTTATAGACCGCCCGGACCAGGTATGGGGCACTGACATCACGTATATAAGGCTCAAGCAGGGCTTTATCTATCTCGTGGCAATAATGGACTGGCACAGCCGGTATGTGCTCTCCTGGGAGCTCTCAACGACCCTGGACAAGGAGTTCTGCATAAAGGCCCTTGAGAAGGCCCTTGGGCTTTCAAGCCCGGAGATATTCAACTCCGACCAGGGCGGCCAGTTTACGAGCCTTGAGTTTACCGGACTTCTGGAAGACCTCGGGGTTTCGATCAGCATGGACGGAAGAGGCCGGGCCATGGACAACATCTTCGTCGAGAGGCTCTGGAGGACTGTCAAGTACGAGGAGGTCTATCTCAAGAGCTACGAGACCGTGGCGGAGGCCAGACAATGCCTCGCCAGGTACTTCCACTTCTACAACACCGAGAGGCTTCACGAGTCCCTCGGCTACCGGACTCCTCAGGAGGTCTACTTCGAGGAACGGAAGCTAAAGGGAGTCTCAGAGACAAAATCAACGCAGGCTCTCTTACACCAAATACAACCCTCTTTTTTGTCTTGACAATGGGGATAGGCTCAGT
>JAJRZX010000074.1 GCA_024275045.1 Deltaproteobacteria bacterium | reverse complement strand
GGTATTATGCCCCTTCTCCATTAGCCCCTCCATACCATGAAAAAGACCGCTATCAAGGCTCATATCCTCTCCGCCATACCCCAAAGTACAGGTGTAATCAGTTCAGCAGAGTGATGCACCGCTCCTTTAGGTCTGTCATGAGTTGATAAGATGTAAGTGCAGGTCATAATCGACGGGTCGGCTAAGAGGTCATAATTATCGCTAATGAGGACATTATAAAACAACCGGTAAAGCAAACCCCTTAAGAAGGGGCGGTACAACCATACTCACCATGCAAAGGACCCGCATGAGGGGAGTACAATAGGGCTGTGCTTTAAAGAACCGATAAATGTAACGGGTAAAAACCCCCTGAGCTAAACAAGCTATAATACGTTAAGCAAGAGCTGAGGGTGAAAAAAAGAGGCCACTGAAGGTAACCTGCAAAGGAATCATGCTCAGGACACCCCTGTGCCCGCACCCTCCCCCATGCTGCGCCCCCTTACCAAGCCCCCCGACAAAAAAACCAAGCCCCCCGGTGGCGTCATAGCAACCCCAGCGCAGGGCAGGGCACGCTTTAAAAAGAGCCGCCTGCCTTCGCACCCAACACAGCGCGCAGGGCACCCCCCTACAAATCAGCCCCTTATTCTACGGCGAAACCAAGCCTGCCGGGGGTCTTACCGTGTTTTTTCTCTTTATCGGCCGACTTTTTAGGGTCTTCTTTACTGGCCTCGCGGGTGCTGGAGTTCTCTTCACCTGCCTCGCCGGGCCCGGAATCTTCCGTTATCTTCTTTCCAAGTACAATCTCTTCTATCTCGGCCCTGTCAAGGGTCTCACGCTCAAGGAGCGCCTCCGCAAGGCTATGAAGGGTCTCGGAGTTGGAAGTAAGAATGCTTTTAGCTCTATCGTAATGCTCGCTTATAAGCTGCTTTACCTCGGCATCTATGAGGTGCGCCGTGTCCTCGCTAAAGTCGCGCGATTGGGAGATCTCTTTTCCAAGGAAGATATGCTCTTCTTTTTTGCCAAGGGTAAGTGGGCCTATCTTCTCGCTCATGCCCCACTCGCAGACCATCTTTCTCGCTATCTCCGTAGCGCGCTCAATATCATTGCCCGCGCCCGTGGTCTGATGTTTAAGCACAAGCTCCTCTGCTGCGCGCCCGCCCATGAGAACTGCTATTTTGTTAATAAGATACTCCCTGCTGTATGTATGCCTCTCGTCCATGGGCAGCTGCTGAGTAAGCCCCAGGGCCATGCCCCTTGGTATGATGGAGACCTTGTGGATAGGGTCGGTGCCGGGGATAAGCATGGCAACAAGGGTGTGACCGGCCTCGTGACATGCCGTGTCTTTTTTCTCCTCATCACTGATTATCATACTCCTGCGCTCACTGCCCATGAGGAGCTTATCCTTGGCGTCATCAAATTCGGTCATCTCAAGTACGTCTTTGCCGCGCCTTGCGGCAAGAAGGGCCGCCTCGTTAACAAGGTTCGATAGATCGGCTCCCGAGAAGCCAGGAGTGCCGCGGGCGATAATATCAAGGGCCACGTCCTCGGCCAGAGGCGTCTTTACGGCATGGACCTTAAGTATCTTTTCCCTGCCGTTAAGATCAGGCTTGGGCACAAGTACGTTACGGTCGAACCTGCCCGGACGAAGCAGAGCCGGGTCAAGGACATCAGGACGGTTAGTGGCCGCTATGATGATAACGCCCTCGTTGCTCTCAAAACCATCCATCTCCACAAGGAGCTGATTAAGGGTCTGCTCGCGCTCATCGTGACCGCCGCCAAGCCCTGCTCCCCTGTGCCTGCCAACAGCGTCTATCTCATCGATAAAAATAAGACAGGGCGCGTTTTTCTTGCCCTGCACAAAAAGATCCCTTACGCGCGAGGCGCCTACGCCCACGAACATCTCCACAAAATCACTGCCTGAGATGGAGAAAAAAGGCACCCCCGCCTCTCCTGCGATGGCCCTTGCAAGAAGCGTCTTGCCTGTGCCCGGAGAGCCTACAAGAAGCACACCCTTGGGTATACGGCCGCCGAGACGGGTAAACTTCTTCGGGTCCCGCAGAAAGTCTATTATCTCCTCAACCTCCTGCTTTGCCTCCTCAATGCCGGCAACGTCCTTGAAGGTCACCTTGTGCTGATCCTCCATTAGCAGCTTGGCCTTGGATTTGCCAAAACTCATGGCCTTGCCGCCGCCGGACTGCATCTGGCGCATGAAGAATATCCATACGCCTATGAGAAGCACCATGGGAAACCACGATACGAATATGGTGCCCCATGAAGGCGTGTCAACAATGGGCTCCGCGGTAATCCTCACATTGTTCTGCCGAAGCTTGGCCACAAGCTCGGGGTATGAGGGCGAGTAGGTCTTGAAGGTCTTGCCGTCTACAAGTTTACCGGCCAGATCATTACCCTGGATGGTAACCTCGGTAATACGGCCTGCCTCAACGTCTTTTATAAAGTCGCTGAAACTCACCATATTCGAGTCTACGTGCTTGTAATTTATAAAGTTGAAGACAAGGACCACAGTGGCTATTATTATGAGCCAGAGGGCTATATTCTTGTATAAACGATTCATTCTAAGTCCTTTGGAAGAGAGAGCGTCCTGATTTAAGACGCAGTTAGCACTGTAATATTTAAGTATTTCACATATTGTAGTTTTATTCAATAAAAAACTTATTATTTACAGCCCCATAAGACGAGGTAAAGGGGGGATAAAACTTGGTTTTTTAACCCCAACAGGGCGTGCGTCCAATCAGTAGTTCCTGTCAATAAAGGCTGCACGCGATATGGCCGCGCTAAAGAGAAATATAGCCGCAGTAAAAAACATCCAGAGTAGCAGTATCATAATAGTGCCAAGCGAGCCGTAGAGCCGGTTATACGTTGGGAAATAATAGAGGTAAAGGGTGAAACCCCACTTTGCAAGCTCCCATAAAAAAGAGAATATGAGACTGCCGAAAAGGCGTAACGCAGATAAAGCTCAGGGCCTGAGAACATCTTAAAGACAATCGTAACAGAGACAACAACAAGGACAAAAGGAAAGGCATACTTCAACGCTAAGATCTCCAGCACATACCCGGCCATGTCAAGGCCCGGCATGTTAAAGGTAGCGCTCTCTACCAGTCCCATGGCCGCGGTGACTATTATGGAGATAAAAACAGCAAAGACCGCAAGCAGGATTACAAAGACATTGGTTATTCTTTTTCTGAAAAAACCATACCTGCCGCCTATCTCAAAGATGGCCGAGAGGGCATCGGCTACGGCGTTAAGCACAAGCTCGGCAGAGAACACCAGGGCCACTATGCTCACCCAGCCAAAGGTCCTGCCGTGCTCCACCACGCCCTTTAGCTCCTCAAGCACACTGCCGTCAAGGTAAGGCAGGCTGATGCGAGCCGTCTTTATCACCTCTTCGAGCATCTCACCTCTGGACCCAAGAATAAAGGCCAGGGCAAAGGTGACGAGAAACATCATGGGTATCAGTGAGAAAAAGGCATAGAACGATATGGCCGCGGCTCTCTGTATACAGGACTTATCAGAGAAAATACCTGCGCTGTCGCGCAGTACGATAAAGACCTTCCTCGCCGCCATGACTTAATGCCTCCGTCTATAGACGAACCTCAGCGGAACCCGGTTCAATTCAAGCGCGGACCTCATGGACTTCTCTACATAGCGTTTGTACGAATCCATGAGCCCCTCGGGTTTATTGACAAAAAGAATAAAAGCAGGAGGCACGCTGCCAAGCTGAGTGGCATAGTAAAACTTTACGGACTTATTCCTGTAAAGCGGCGGCCTGTGGGTTTCTACCACCTCACGGAGAGCCTTATTAAGACGAGAGGTGCTTATCTTTGTACCGGCCTCTGCAAGGACTCCCTCGGCCGTTGGAAGAATCCTCTCCACGCGCTGAGAGGTCAAGGCCGATACAAAGACAATGGGGGCGTAATATATAAATGCCAGCCTCTCTCTTATGTCTTCCTCAAAAAGTCCCATGGTATGGGTGTCTTTTTCCACAATATCCCATTTATTGACTACAATAACACATGGCTTCTTGCGCTCCTCTATAATGCCGGCTATGCGCTCGTCCTGAGTCCTGATGCCGGCCTTGCCGTCAAGTACAAGGAGAGTTATGTCAGAGCGCTCCATGCTCCTTATGGCCTCAAGCACGCAGTAAGACTCTACGGTCTGGCTTACCTTGTGCTTTTTTCTAATACCAGCGGTATCAATAAATAAATAATCACGCCCACCCACGCTTACAGGGGTATCAATGGAGTCACGAGTGGTGCCTGCCATGTCGCTCACAAGAGAACGTTTGCGTCCGATAAGCCTGTTAAGTATTGAGGATTTTCCCACATTGGGCCTGCCCACTATGGCAAGGGCCGTACGCGAGGTCTCATCACAGAGAGGAGCAAAAGCAGGTAAGACCTCCTCTATGGCGTCTGTTAACTCCGGTATATTCAACCCGTGCTCCGCGCTGACCCCTATGACTCTATCAACACCAAGACCGTAAAACTCCCCAAGCAAAGCCTCACGGGAAGGTGAATCTATCTTGTTAACGGCATAGATTACGGGTTTACCGGCCTTCCTGAGTACTGCGGCTATCTCTCTATCGCCGTGGCCAAGCCCGGATTTGCCGTCCATAAGAAAAACAATAACATCAGCCTCCTCAATGGCAAAACGGGCCTGAAGACGCACATCGTTCATAATCCCCTCGGCATCCACCTCAAAACCACCTGTATCAACTATGGTAAAAGGCGCGTCCGCGTCATCAATATCAGCATAATTAAGATCACGGGTAACACCGGAAAGATCCGCTACAATAGCCTTTTTCCTCCCCAGTATCCTGTTAAAGAGCGTGGATTTCCCCACATTGGCCCTGCCAACAATAGCCACCATGGGGCGTGCGCCCCTTGTACTGCTGCTAACTTTCATTATATATTCACTATCCCTTAGGTGGGGCTAAAATTGAATGGTGGGCAGCGCCCACCCTATCCCGGTTTTCTTTGCTTCTCTTTCTTTTTTCCAAAAGAAAGTAAGTTAATACCCGAATTCCCTGAGGCTTCTCTCGTTGCCTGTCCAGTCTTTTTTCACACGCACAAAGAGGTCAAGGAATACTTTTGCTCCAAGAAACCTCTCAATCTCTTTTCTTGCCTGCGTGCCTATTTTCTTAAGCATGGCGCCCTGCTTGCCTATGATTATACCTTTTTGCGAGTCACGCTCCACGTTTATAACGGCCCTTATGGAGATAAGCTTGCGTCCCTCTCTGAACTCCTCTACCATTACTGCCGTTGAGTAGGGGATTTCCTGCCTTGTAAGCCTGAAGACTTTTTCTCGTACCATCTCAGATACCATAAAACGCTCGGGCTGGTCTGTGACCATATCCGCCGGAAAGTAAGGCGGCCCCTCGGGGAGCACTTCTTTAAGCATGCTTACAAGGAGCTCCACTCCAATGCCCTTAAGGGCTGAGATGGGGAGTACGTGGTGAAAGGGATAGAGGAGCTTGTAGGCATCTATTACCGGTAGAATATCATCACGCCTGATGGTGTCTATCTTATTGGGACAGAGTATTACAGGGCAACGCGTGCTCTTCAGGGCCTTTATTATGGATAAATCACCCTGTACAGGGAGGACCGACTCAACAAGGAGCACAAGGGCGTCTACGTCCTTAATGGAGTTCATGGCCTCGCGCATCATAAAGCTTGATAAGGCCCCGCGGCCCTTGTGTATACCCGGTGTATCGAGAAAGACAATCTGACCATCTGTGATGTTTTTCACACCCTTGATGACGTTTCTCGTAGTCTGCGCCCTCTTTGAGACAATGGAAATTTTCTCACCAAGCAGTGCGTTAAGGAGTGTGGATTTTCCTGTATTGGGTCGTCCGATTATGGAGACGAACCCCGATGTAAAGGCCATAATTAGTCCTGTCTTAAGAAGTTTGTTTTTTTAAAGACTATCATCAGAGCCTTGTCCTGTCAAAGGCTGCGGGGAAGCAGAAGAGGGTTTGCTTTTCGATACACCACTTCGCGAGTCAGGCCAGATGGAAGAGAGGGCAAGGGCCGCGGCAAAATACACGAGTGGAAGATAGGTAAGGGTATTCCTGTGAATGCCCGTGCCCTGCGTTACCGCTGTTACCTCAAGGGTAAGGTAGACAAAGACAAACATTGAGGAGACAAGGAGTATTATCATGTAAAGGTACTTCAGCTCTGTTTTTATAATGGTGCGAAGCGCCGTAATGCTGACGATTATCCAGAGCGGGAAGATGAGATTATAGTTGGCAGTAAAAAATATCTCCTTTAGACCTATTGATAGTATCTCCCAGTGTACTCCATACCCCTCGCTGCCCGAATAAAAGGGGTCGCTGAACCATTTAAAACCTGAAGAGCCGCCGCTATGGCCAAAACCAATGCCGTAATAATACTTAAAGAGCAGCCATGGCCCTGCTATGAGGATAATGGGAATAATAAAACCTGCAAGAGGGGTAATAAATGACCTTTTTCTCGTAAACAGAAAAAGTACAAGTACGGTGCCTGCGGCAAGGGCAAAGAATAAGCCCTCGTTCTTTACGAACATGGACATGGCAAAAAATATACCTGAGAGTACCAGGTAAGGAAGTGATTCGCCTTTAAAAAACCTCCATATGGTTACTGTGCCGGAGAGGGTAAAGAAACAGAGCGGCAGATCAGCATAGGCGTCTTGACCGTGGGCGGTAAAAAGCGGCACGCTTGCCATAAAAAACACGGTACCAAGGGCGTAGTAAGGACCTGCCTCTCTCTTAACGCCGTAATAGAGCACACCCAGAACCCCGATAAAATACAGAGCCGCCGGGGCCTTGATATAGAGCTCGTGAAAGCGGCCCAGCGCAAGGGCTATCCATGTCTGCAGGAGGGGCAGATGCAGAGGGTGACCGATAAAATACCTGTAGCCGCGCCCTAAAAAATGCTCATTGGAGACATCAAGGAGAAGCCCTGCCTTGTAGAAAAAAAACTTACCGGAGATGGCCCAGTTAAGGAATGTATCAATAGAGATAAGGGGCCGCGTTAAGGACTCGTAGAAGACAAAACCAATCTTCGCCGCAAGCCACGCGGACATGATGATTGTAAGGTATAACCTCCAGCCGGAAAATACCGGTCTTTTCGTAGGAGCAACAAGAGGGGCCTCTGCTCTTACACGGTAAAAACGCGATAGTACAAAGAAGATAATCGTAAACCCAAGGTTTGGCAGCCCCGCGGTACTCAAGGTAAAGGG
>JAJRZX010000073.1 GCA_024275045.1 Deltaproteobacteria bacterium | reverse complement strand
CCGAAGAGGCCGCCTAATTCATACTCTCCTGCTTCATGCCTTCATGTAACCGCCCTGCTTCATGCCTTTCATGTCCATGCCTTTCATATCCATGCCCTTCATGTCCATGCCTTTCATGTCCATACCCTTCATGTCCATGCCTTTCATGTCCATACCCTTCATGTCCATGCCCTTCATGTCCATACCCTTCATGTCCTTTTTCCGGCCCTTTTTCTTCATGCCTTTCATGGAGGGCTTTTTTCCCATGCCCTTCATGGTCCCGCCCTTTTTTTTGCCGTCAAGCTTCTTGGCCTCAAGCATCTTGGATACGGCTTCCTTGAGGCTACTCTCAGAGTCAATGAGGAACTGAGCAGAGGTTACGACCAGATCGCCGTCTTTTAACCCCGAACGCACCTCATAAAAATCATCCGTCTCAGCCCCGAGCACCACATCCTGCGGCTTGAACTTGCCGCCGCCAAGGCTGAGCACCACAAGGCTTCTCTTGCCGGACAAAAGCACCGCCTCTTTGGGAACGGCCACCACGTGTTTGCCGATAACGGACTTCAGTGTGACATCTGCGTACATATCGGGTTTAAGCTTAAAACCCGGGTTATCAAACTCTACCCTTACCTTTATGGTCCTTGTCTTGGGCTCCACAAAGGGGTATATAAAAGAGACATGGCCGTGAAAGACCTCGCCGGGATAGGATGCAAGGGTCATCTCCGCGTCCTGACCAAGTTTGACCCATGGCAGCTCGTACTCATATATATCGGCATAGACCCAGACACCGGAAATATCGGCTATGGTGTAGAGCTTTTGCCCTGGTTTTACATACATCCCCTCAATAATGGGTTTATCCACGATAATACCTGTTACCGGAGACTGAATATGCAGGGTTCTCTTCACTACCCCGGTCTCCTCAAGCTCCCTTATCTGATGAGCGGGCACATCCCATAATTCGAGACGCCTTCTGCTGAGATCCACAAGAGATGTCCTTCTCACTTCTTTCATCCTGCCGGCCATTTTCTTGGCCAGTAAAAACTCCTCCTCTGCGGAGATGAGCTTGGGGCTGTAGAACTCAAGAAGCATATCCCCCTTTTTCACCTTCTGCCCCGTAAAGTCAAAGTATAACTTCTCCACCCAGCCGTCTATCTTGGTATCTATGTGATATACCTTTTTCTCGTCATAGGTAACAGTGCCAACGGTGCGCACTGCTTTTTCAAGCCTTTTATGAGTTACCTCGGCTATCCTTACGCCAATGTTCTGTATGGTTATGGGGTCTATCTTTACCGTGCCCGGGGCGGACGTGTCTTCCTCGCCCTCATAGACAGGTATAAGGTCCATACCCATAGGCGACTTTCCGGGTTTATCGGCGATATAAGAGGGGTTCATGGGGGCCTTATAATAGAGGATTTTTCTGCCGTCTTTTTTCCCCGAGGCTGCGCCACCCTGCTCTGTCGTGAGCTTTCCTCCCATAAAACGAGAGGACATGTAGAGGCCGCCGGCTCCGATTATACCGCCCACAATAAGGACTATGATTATAAGTACACCTTTTTTCATCTGAAGTAGCCTCTCATTTTATTAGTTCACTGGCCGTAAGTCTCTCTAACTCGGCAATGTCTTTAAGGTAATCCGTAAAGGCGCGATAGTATAAGAGCCTGAAATCAATCCACATGGACTGCGTCTCAAGGAGCCTGCCAAGAGACTCCTTGCCCGTCTTATAGCGGGCCTCGGCAAAGTCCATGGAGTCTTTTGCCTCAGGTATAAAGCGCTTTTTATATATCTGAGCGATGCTCTTTGCGGTACTCATACTGTAGTAGACCTTATCAACAAGGGACTTTACCTGCACCAGCGTGGCCCTCTTATCAAAGCGCGACTTATTTATCAGCTCCCTTTTCTCAGCCACGCCTGCCCTGTTCTTTCCAAGCCAGAGCGGCAGACTTACGCCAACCGAGAAGGAGAGAGCATCGCTGCCGCCGTCCTTTACCACAGAGGGCGGCAGTCCGATCTGAGCGTAATTCACCCCAACGCTGAAATTGGGTTTATAGGCAAAACCGGCGAGCCTTTTCTCAAGCTCGCTTTTTTCAACCCTCAGCCCCGCCATTCTCACCATCTCGTTGTTTTTAGCTGCCATCTCGTACATCTCGTTTACCGGCGTATGCAGCTCAATAAAGTCCGGTTCACTGAGGCGTCCTACCTCTGTATCAGGGGCCCTGTCAAGGAGGGCATTAAGACGAGCCACAACGGTCTCGCGCATATCCTTTGCCTTATAAAGGCTGAATGTGGCCTTGGCCGAGGACCTTTGCGCCCTTACAAGCTCATCAAGCTCAGATACATCAAGACCATAATTGCGCCTGCTTATCTCCGCAAAGTAATCCAGCACGGCCTCGTTCTCTTCTTGCAGGTCAACGGCCATATCAACAAAATAAAGCTCGTAATAAGTCTTACGCACCTCTGCCGTAAGGTCTCTTAGAATTTTTTCATAAGCAACCCTTGCTATCTCGGCCTCTTTCTCGGCGATACTTCCCTTGAGGCGAAGCTTGCCCGGAAAGGGCAGCTTCTGATTAAGAGAAAAGGTACGGTCCACGGGCCCAAGACGCGTCTCAACCTCACGTGCGGCCTCGGTGTACTTTAGTACCGGGTCTTCAAGGCTTCTAACCCGGGCCGGGCGATACTCTTTCATCTTCCAATGGCGCCGCGCAGCCTTAAGGGATGGGTTTTGTCTCAGCGCTATATCTAAAAAGTCCTTGAGTTCGAGAAGACCCGGCTCAGCAACCTGAGCTTTACCTGCTTTTGCATCCCCTCCTGCCGGCTCGGACTCGCCGTACGCAAGACCGGCAAGAAGAAAGAAGGTAAGCATAAAAAAGATCATCACCGCAGACCATTGCCCTTTACGTGTCCAAGACTCTGCCTTAGCAACTCTATTAAAGCTCAACATTGAATATCCTTATTAATAACTCAGTTTATTCTACAAGGCGTAGAATGGTTAGACAAAAAAAAGGTTTTTTACCTGCCAAACCTTATCACTTACGAATAAAAAAAACCACCTCTGCCAAAGACTCTCCGCTAAGTGCAGTAGCACCGTTGGAGTAAGAGCAATAAAACGAGGTATAAAAAAACTGATTACAAGTTAAGCCCTTTTTCGTCTCTCAGACCAACCCCCAAGAACCCACGGCTAATGGGAAACTCATGCGCACCCCCGTGGGGCCCCTATCAGCCCTTTGTCTCCAGCTCTTTTTTCTTCTTTTTAATGAGCAGATCAAGCCTCTTCAGCTCATCAGGGTCTACCTCCGCAAGGGCGTCTACAAAACAGGCCGTAGCCGAGCCCGTGGAGATATCAAGTACATCCTTAAAGAGCCTGCTTGAGAGAGTGCGGGCAAACTCGTCTCTTGTCTTACTTGTCTCGTATATAAAAACACCATCGCTCTTGGCCTTTTTCAGAAGCCCCTTCTTACGAAGCCTCTCCATTACTGTAAGTACGGTGGTAATGGCCACGGGACGGGATTTTTGAATGTGTTCGTGTACGGCCCTGCCGCTCATACCCCCGCGTGCCCACAGTGTATCCATGATTTCCTGCTCAAGAGTGCCAAGCATGCCTTTGTAAGTCGAGTTGTTCATAACCTATATGATATTCTACGGCCCGTAGAATGTCAAGAAAAAATTTTCACGGAACCCTGCACGCGGGTCTGGAGGGCTCTCTCAGAAGGGCATATTAGCGCCTGCAAGGTAAAAAACGACCTTTATCAACCATCTCAGGGACCGCCAAAATCAGGACATGCCCATGATAAATCTTGACAAAAGCCCCCTACTTTTATACAAGGACAGTATGTTGATTCGCACAAAAAAAATCATATCACCCAAGGTCTCTTCAAGTCCTTGGGTCTTGATTCAAAGCGCCGCCTCTGTCCTTGCCTCTCTGACAATCATCTTCACGGCATCCCTCTTCATCCCCGCACCGGCAGATGCCGGCGGCAGGGATATCTTTACGGCAGAGTGCGCGACATGTCACAGCATAACCAGACCAACAAGACGGCCCACAGTGGAAGAGGCGCTTAATGAGAAGGGCCCTGCCATGTGGTACGCGGGAAGCAAGTACAAAGAAGGGTTTATAAGCCGCTGGCTTCAGGACCCGAAACCCATACGCGGCATGAAGTATAACTCCCTTACTGAAAAGTCAGAGGGAGGGCACATGGCCCTTGACTCCAAAGAGGCAGAAGAGGTTGCCGCTTATCTTCAGGGACTAAAATCTCCTGATATGCTCGAGGTGGAGATTAAACCAAAGGCCACGGTACGGGGCCGTTTTATATTTCAGAAAAAGTTGGGGTGTTACGGCTGCCATACTATTAGGCGTGGCTCGCGAATAGTTGGCGGACTCACGGGACCTACGCTTCTTGGAACAGCCGAGAGGCTTAACCCTGAGTGGATCTACAGCTATATTAAGAACCCCGGGGCCTTCACGCCTCGAAGCCCAATGCCGAATTACTCGAAGATGCTCTCAGAGATTAAGTTAAAGGCCCTTGTCGCCTATATATCAGTGCAGAAGTGATAAAAAAATATGAGCTATAAAAACCTGATACAATCAGCGGCAATCGCCATTATCATAACAGCCTTCTCTGCCTCTGCATTTGCTGCGGCGGCAAAGGACAACTACCGCTTTTACTGCTCCTCGTGCCACGGGCTCGAGGGCAAGGGCGATGGCCCCAATAACACAAAGACCCAGCCCGTAAAACCGAGAAATCACACAAACGCCGCAAAAATGGGTAAGTTAACGGATAAGGAAATTATGCAGGTAATTATGGAAGGCGGGGCCGCCACAAACAGGTCAAGGATGATGCCGCCATTTGGAAACACCCTTACGAAAAAAGAGATAAGCGAGCTCAAGGACTACCTTAGAGTACTCTGTAAGTGCACGGCGAAGTAAAGACCTGCCAAAGAGGACTCTGTACCCTTAAGATTTGCTGCTTTTATACTCACAGCCCCCTCCCCCCTTACTCCCATACCCCGTAGAGAAGACAATACTTGTAAAATACAACCAAGCACTCTACAAACAAAAACTCATAAGCATATAACAACATCACAGAGGCCGCGTTGGCCGAGTTCTGCCAGACTCCGCTCCCCTTAAAAGCTCTCCGCCAGGACTTAAAAAACCTTAATGCAGCTTATGACCCTTTCCGCCAAGACGCTTAAGGCTCATATCCAGAAGCATCTCAGCCTCTTTCAGGTCAGGCTTTTTCGCAAGAACCCACTTAAACTCTTTAGCCGCCAGCTCAAAGGCCCCGCTGTTGTAGTAGGCGTCTCCAAGATTAAAGTGAGTGCCGATAGAATCAGGCTCAATTTCGAGGGCCCTCTTGTAAAGCTCAGCCGACTCGCCGAACTCACCCTTGTCATAGGCCATAAAACCAAGTCCCACAAGGGCGTAGAAGTTCTCTCTTATCTTCAGGGATTTTTTCAGCGACTTCAGGGCGGCCTTTTTATTCCCCATGGCAAAGTATGTATCGGCCATGAGATTATAGGCCTCCGGCATATCAGGGTATTCCTTCAAGGCCTCTTTTGCGTCAAAGAGCACACTCTTAAAGGCCTTTTTCCTGTAATAAGCCTTGCCGTGTGAGATATGATTCATGGCATCAGTAGGCACGGTATCCTTAATCGCCTCATATTCCTCATAGGCCTTGGAGCCTTCGGGGACATAATTGCCAAGGGCCTTGCCGGCAACAATCTCCGCAGTCTCAACTATATTAACGGAATCAGAGACACCCATGGGTTTTACCATACCGCCTATGACATAGAGCCTATTGCCTACCTCAACGGCGGAGGCAGCCCTTCTGGCCACATTAAGAGGCGTATCAGGTTCCCATTTGCCAAGTCTGCCGTCTTGCAGGATTTTAGCCTTCTCAACACTTGTAAGGTTAATGGTGTTGTGACCGGCAAAGGTATATATGGTATCTCCGTTTACAAGAGAGGTATTTAAAAAGCGTTTCGTATACAGCGGGCTCGTCTCCTCCCACTCCGTAAGCGTGCCGTCAGGGCGCGCCTCGGCGGTCTCCACAGAGTTCATGGCGCGCGCCGGGCTGTTTATATGCCCGCCCATGACGTAGAGCCTGCGGCCCTTTCTTGCAAAGCCTGAGATATATCTGTCGTTATTAAAGAAACTCTCATCCTCCCACTCCCCAAGGCTGCCGTCGGGATTTATGCGGGCACGCTCAACATCGTTCAAGAAGTCGCCGCCAAAACCACCACCTGCGTACAGCCAGCCCCCTACGGCGTATACCTCACCGCCGCGGCGGGGAAAATGCATCTTTACCTTCTCCAGCGTCCACTTGCCAAGAGTGCCGTCAGGGTTTATCCTGGCCCTCTCCACGGATTTGAGTAGTTTCGGCGCCTTCTGATCCTCTGCGCCGGTGTAAAGCTCATCAAGGGATTCCCCTCCCATGACGTAAATAAAATCACCGTGAATTACCGCCACGGGATAGACTCGCGGCATGGTAAGAGGGCTTGAGAACTTCCACGGGCCAAGAGTGCCGTCAGGCAAGACATCGGCATACTCAACGGACTTGAAAATCTCAAGGCCCTTTCTGCTGAACTCGCCGCCGCCAATGGCGTATATCCTCTTGCCTACAACCACCGCGGCTACCCCGGCGCGCTTAACCTGCAGAGGCCGCGCAAAGGCCCACCGTTTTATCCAGACTTTTTCACCCTGCTGCTCAGAGTTGTCAGTACTCACAGCGCCGGAGACTGATGTTGAGGGCTCGGGCACCTTCTCGGATTTTTCGGCCTCTTTGGAGCACCCGGCCGCAACAAAGAGCCCTACCAGCAATAAAACCAACAAGCCCCTGAATCTTCTTAATTTTTTAAATGACATATTCCCCCCGGAAGAAATTTAATTAAAATTTATCATAAAGAAAGCGGTGTTTTTACGGATATATGGAAAACACCGCTTTATTACCTCAACGTAAAACAGGTCTATTATATTACAATTTTTGAGTTTAAGTTGTCAATGCAGAAGCACGGCAAGGAGCGTGAGAAAAATGGGTGTGAGATGAACTGCTTTTTATAAAATACCGCTGACTTAGCTCATCCCGCGCAGCAAGAAAGCTCTTTTATGTCTTTAGTAAAGGTCTGAGCGCAGAGTTTAAGGCCCTCAACCATGGTAAGGTAGGGAAACAATTTATAGGCGAGCTCATTAACGGTCATTCGGCTTGCGATGCTTAGCGCCGCTACCTGTATAATCTAACCCCCCTGTGGCGCCAGAACCTGCGCTCCGATAATTCGTCCCGTATCTTTCTCGGCCACAAGCTTTATAAAACCCCGTGTATCAAAGTTCACAATGCCGCGGGGTACGTTCTCAAGGGGTAGGGTGCTGCTCTTTGCAGTGATGCCGCGCTTCTCGGCCTCTTCCTCTGTAAGGCCCACGGCGGCGACCTGCGGGTCGGTGAAAACAACTGAGGGCATGGCAGAGAGGTCCAGCGCCTCATCTCCCCCTGTCATATTAATGGCCGCGTGTGTACCGGCAGCGGCGGCCACGTATACATACTGCGGCAGGTTCGTACAATCTCCTGCCCCATAGATATTCTCAACCGAGGTGCGCAGATGGTCATCCACAACAATGACTCCCCCTGCCCTAGTTTTTAAACCGGCCTTTTCCAGCGAGAGGCTCTGAGTATTGGGCCTTCGGCCAGTGGCTACAAGGAGCTTATCAGAGGTAATCTTCGCGCCTTTTACTGATAGAAAAAAATGCCCCTCCTCATGACTGACAGAGTCCGGCACAGTATGGAGTAAAACACGCCCACCCTCGCCCTCAAACACCATCACCAGCCCTTCTCCAAGGGCCGGGTCTTCACGGGATAAAAAGGTGCTTCTGGCCAAGATGGTCACCTTGGAGCCAAGACGCAAAAATGCCTGCGCCAGCTCCAGCGCTACTACCGAGCCGCCCATGACCACAAGGTGTTTTGGCAGTTCTTCAGCTATCAGAGCCTCAGCGGATGTCCAGAAGGGCGTCCCGGCAAGGCCGGGTATTTGGGGGATAAAGGGGCTTGAGCCGGTGGCGATTAGAATTTTATCGGCTACAACCTCTTCTTCACTCCCCTCAAGACCTCTTACGGTTAGTGTATGCTCATCGACAAAACCTGCCCACCCCCGAAGTAATCGAATGTCCTCATGGCTTTTCAGGATGTCCTCGTATTTTGTCCGGCGCAGTTCGGTAACGCGCGCCTCCTGCTGCCTCACCATGGCCGCCCTGTCTACAACAGGGCGGCTTTTGGAAATACCGCTAAAGGCATGAGAAGACTGCTCATGTACAATATGGGCGGCCCGTATCATTATCTTAGATGGCACGCATCCAACATTCACGCAAGTACCGCCTATTACATCACCGCCCTCTATCATGGTAACCACGGCACCCTCATCAACGGCTTTAATCGCCGCTGCAAAGGCCGCTGAACCGGAGCCGATAATGGCAATATGAAGTTTTATACCGGTATTATCACCCATCTCCACCATCCTTGTTTTGATTACAGCACTCACCGTTCCCCTTTTCTTTTTTCATGTAGGCATATACCGTTAAACCAATGAAAAACACCAGAGCTGGCATGAGAACGTAATCAAGATATCCTGTCCATGCCGCAAACCCCGCCAGACCAAAAAGTATGAGCAGAATAGGGGTAAAGCAACAGAGTGCAGCGAGAATAGAGCCGATTATACCCGTGGCAAGAAGTCTTGACCTTCTCACTTTGCCTCTCCCTTCAGCGTCGTTGGATAGCCCAGCTTTGTAATAGCGTCGGCCATAGCGGCTGCGGATTGTACGTTGTCTTCAAAGCTTACAGTGGCCGTGCCGGCAGCCATCTTAACAACGGCCTTGCTCACGCCTCTCATCGTCAATAGACGGCGGCGTATGGTTATGGGACAGGCGCTGCAGGTCATGCCGGAGACATGGAGGACAGCAGTCACCTCCTTTGCAAAGACATGGTTTGAGGGTACAAACAGGGATAAGAGAAAGACAGCCATTAATATGATTTTGCCCATTACAAAACTCTCCCTATTTAATAAGATATGGAAGAAGCTCAGGTAGTATGAGGAGCAGGACGGCAAACCCGCCAAGGAGCCAGAGCATAAGAGGTTTTTTGGGAGCACAACCGCTCGCAATACAGAATTTTTTACCCTGCCAATGTCTCCAACCTGCCCAACCAAGCAGGGATAAAGTTATAAGAGCGAATATGGGCCGATAGGGTGCCATAGCCACAAAAAACGATGCCGAGCCAAGCCCTAATAACACAACAATGAGCGGTCCCAGACAGCAGGCCGAGGCCAGCCCTCCTGCAAGAACGGCACCTGTAAGAGTTGTCTTCTCTCCATTTATTCCGGAGCCCTTCATTCCTCTTCCTCCAGCGTCTTCAGCACCGGACAGGGGTCAAGCACACCCTTCTTCTCACATTGCCGGGCGAGCTCCAGAAGCACAGACTTCATGCGTGACATCTTTTTAATACGGGACTCTAAATCCCGAGCCTTGGACTCTGCAAGAGCTCTTACACTCTCACACTCACTTCCATCAGAACGTATGGAGAGAAGCCTGCCGATCTCGTCAAGGGTAAAACCCAGCTCTTTTGCGTGTACGATGAACTTCAGGCGCCTGAGTTCGTCCTCCGAGTACTTCCGGTAACCGGACTCTGTACGCCTTACCTTCGGAAGAAGCCCCAGGCGCTCGTAGTAACGCACCGTTTCTACTGAGACATCGGCCTCTCTTGAAAGCTCTCCTATCTTCATAATGTAAAGTATAAACCCTGAAGCATACTCCAGAGTCAAGGAAACATTGATATGTATTACCTGACTTAACGTTTGCGGAGCAACGCGGGAGCCGAGGGTAAGGCATGCGGAATGTTGACAGGCCGACTTCTCATGGCCTCTTCTTACTTTTAGGTCTTTTTCACCATCTCGGCGAGAGGCAGTGGCGGCACTACCCACCCTCTTTGTCTATGGCCTCTTTGTTGCCCTCTTCATCGATATTCACAAAGGTTATACGGTTCTCAAAAACAGCTGTCATGGCACCTGTTGTAATGGAATCGCTAAAGACCTTCACCTCATATGTTACGGAGGTATTGCCGCGGCGCGCAAGGTTAATATCAAACTTCAGCACAGAGCCCATGCGTATGGCTTTTTTAAATACCACGTTCTCAAGACCAATGGTAACGAACCTGCGACCCGGAAAGTCAAGGTTGGCCGTAATATACGCGTACTCATCCACCCAGTGCAGGAGATAACCGCCAAATAGATAACCGTAATGGTTAAGGTGCTCCGGGAGAACCAGCTTGTGATTAATCATATTTATATACACCTCTACTCAGATTCTTATTTTTCACCCTATTAAGCGGGTTTTCACACCATATACTTTAAAAATACCCTATTCCCCTGCAAAGTAAAGCATTTACTTTCATAAGAGAGCAGAGGGCTCTGAAACAAGAGTGAAAACTCCGGTAAAAGGGCGCACATACCCCCATCCTCTCATTGAAATCTGATGTTTTTTCTGATAAAATGCTCTAAATATTCCCCATTACGAGAGAGGCTTACAGAGAGAGCGGTTATAAGGGAAAGAGACCTCACGACCCTTTACTTTAATATCTCATGGCACGGCATGGTCTATGTGATTTACAAAAAAGTTATGAGTAGAGCCATAAGAAGAGTACTAAAAGCTAAAACTCTGCTCCCCGTTGCCCTCATGCTCCTCTTTGTTACAGCAGGCTGCGCCCGGTACAGCTGCGCTCCGCAGAAAGGGTACCATGACTCATGGGTTGCAAACGGCGATAGTTTTCCCACGAGCGATACCTGTATGACAGCCATCTGGGACGTTGGCATGTGCTCTGTCTCAACACCCGCTGTTGCCGATGTGCAGATAAAATGGGCCCTTGAGTGCGTGGCCTACTGCAAGCAGTCCTCAAAGGAAAAAAAGATAAAAGCATGCACAGGCATCTCCATGGATCAGGACCACGGCAGGCCGCTCTGCAAGCGTCTCTCCAGAAGCGCAGGCATGCCGGAGCTTGATAATCCCTGGTATGTCATATGCGCTGATATCTCAGCAACCTGTCAATGCGAGCCCCTGAGAAAACAGAAAAAATAAACTCATGGCCCTTAACGCCAAAGTCCCTATCAACCCTCTTTGCAGCACCCGGGTAAAAGGTCACAGAAAAAACCTCTCCATACACGCCCCGTGTAAAGACGGCATACCTTGACAAAGCGTCATAGTGCAATAGACTTAAAGTATACTGATTCCACAATTTAGATTTACACCACACCTTATCAACCTGATGAAAGTGTTTTCCGGTAATGCACACAGGGTGAGAGGTACAAAAAGGAGGGATAAAAATGGCTATTACTTTACCTGATCTTCCATTTGCCGAGGATGCCCTTGCACCTGTTATCAGTGCGCGCACCCTGGAGTTTCACTACGGCAAGCACCACAGGGCCTATGTTGATAACACCAATAAGATGATAGAAGGAACAGACCTTGCGGAGGCGGATCTGCTCACCATTATTAAAAAAACCGCAGGTGATACGTCACTGGCCGGGTTATTTAACAACGCGGCGCAGGTCTGGAACCACTCTTTTTACTGGCAGTGTATAAGACCGGGCGGAGGCGGCGCACCAAGCGGTCCTGTACTTAAAAAAATAGAGGCTGATCTCGGTGGTTATGAAAAATTTGTAGAGGCATTCAAGGCCGCAGGGGCAACGCAGTTCGGCAGCGGCTGGGCATGGCTTGTTCTGCGTGACAATAAACTTGAGATAATCAAGACAACCAACGCGGATACTCCCGTAGCCCACGACCTTACTCCGCTGCTCACAGTGGATGTCTGGGAACACGCCTATTACCTTGACTATCAGAACCGCCGCCCGGATTACCTCGGAGCCTTTACCGAGAAACTCATTAACTGGGACTTTGTTGAGGCGAACCTCGGCGGTTAAGATACGCTTGCTCTATTAATAAAGCGCTCATGCGGGGTAGAAGCTTGCTCTGCGGCTGAAAAATTTCCGCAGAGGCTCCCTCGCGGGCCCTGCGGTTATGTTTTTTCGCGGCATTTTTATGCCTGCCTCAAGGCACAAGACTTGTTCAGGGATCGCGCATTTATTTAGGGGAGTGAGTGCCCTTAAGGTGCCAGTGACTGGCATGGGATAGATCAAGGTAGGCCCTCACAACCTCAGGGTCAAACTGATGTCCCGAGCATCTTTTAAGCTCCTCAAAAATAATACTCATGGGACGGCCTTTTCTGTAGGGCCTGTCCGAGGCCATGGCGTCAACAGTATCCGCCACGGTAAGTATACGCGCCTCAAGGGGTATGTCCTCTCCTTTCAGGCCGTCAGGATACCCTGTGCCGTCATAAAACTCGTGATGATGCCTAACCTCGGAGATTATATCATCGAGCTGACTGATGTTAGAGAGTATCTCGGCGCCCTTGATAGAGTGTTTACGTAACTCGGTAATCTCCCTGGGCGTAAGTTTATCCGGCTTATTGAGGATGTCCTCGTAGGTGCCTACCTTGCCGATATCGTGAAGCAGCCCGCCTATCTCAAACCTCTTGAGTTTGTCCTCTCCAAGCCCCATCTTCTCGGCTATGCCAAGGGCAATGGCGGTGACTCTCTCCGAGTGACCTCGTGTCCAGGGGCTCTTTGCGTCAATAATATCCGAGAGGGTCTTGATGGTTGAGATAAAGAGCTTCTCAAGGTCCGTGACAAGGCGCGAGTTCTCAAGGGCCATGACAATCTGCGTGGATACCTTATCAAGGGTGGCAAGGTCTGTGGGAACAAAGGCCGCCGGACGCTTTGAGGCCAGATGCAGCACCCCTGTCATCTCGGACTTTACAATAAGAGGCAGGCGTATATGAGAGAGGTAACCGGAATTCAAGAGCCGCTGCTCAAAGGGAAGAGGTTTTTCCACCTTTCTTAGATCATATATATACTGCGGACGCAGGGACTCAAGCACCTCTCTGGCGCTTGTCTCATTAAAGGGCACGAACTCGGCGTCCAACTCGTTATCTCCGCCAAAACCCGCGGCAAAAGTAAAACCCCCACGCTCCCTGTCCACAAGCCTTACCGTAGACCTGTCGCATGGAACAAGCCTTGCTATCATATTAACAACAGTGAGCCTGATTACCGCGGGGTCAAGCGTTGAGAGTATGGTCTTGTCTATCTCGTGCATTACCTCAATGGTCTCTATCTTGTGCGATAGTTCCATGGCCCTGTCAATAGCCTCTTTCGCGTGAGTGGCCTTCTCGATTGCCAGGGATACGTGGTAGCCTATGCCCTTGATGAGGCTCTTTTCCCTCTCTGTAAACCCCTGCTCCAGCCCGCCTCCAAGGTCTCTTTTATCTCTGTAAACCTGTACCAGAACCCCAAGGTCAGCTTCTTTACCTTTAAGGGGGATAACAGCCAGGGAGCCCATGCCCTCGAGCCATCTGAAAAACCCGTCTGAGAGGTCTGAGATAAAGACGGGCCCGCTCGTAAACGCCTCTTTTATGAAAGGCAGCTCACGGTTAAGCTGGTTGGTTCTGAACATGGGAACCATATGCCTGTCAAGCCCGGATGCGCTTGCCGGCTCAATGAGCGCGGTGCCCTCGTTCTGCAGGTAAATCATGGATATATCAGAGCCGGCTATGCTGCCCACACCGCTTACTATACGCTCCATCAGCTCATCAAGGTTCTCTGTTCTCGCCGTTACCTCGGTTATCTCAAGGAGGTTTCTTGTAATATCTACCTCCTTGTTCAAGAGCCCCTCCGCCTCTTTTCTTCTGCTGATGTCTTTTATTATACCTATGGCATAGGACTTTCCTTTGAGGGTGACAGTGGATATGGCGTGGTCAATGGGGAAAAAGCTCCCGTCTTTTTTTCTACCCTTCATCTCTACGGTCTTGCCGTCAAGGTGTGAGTAGAGAGACTCTATAAACCTCTCGCGATTCTTTGAAAAGGGCTCTCGCGCCTTTTCCGCTACTATGAGATCAGTAAAGGGCAGGCCCATGGCCTCGGACTCCTCATAACCGAATATACTTACAGCCGCGGGGTTCCAGTAAACAACATTGCTCTTCTCGTCTATGATAATCATGGCGTCCTGGGCGGTCTCAGAGATGGCGCGCATCATCTCCTCGCTATCCTTAAGGGCCTCAGCCGCTTTTATGCGCTCAAGCTCCACGGAGGCACGCGCCGCCATAATGGAAAAGACCTCCTTCATTCTCGGCAGCGCCTTCAGCGGTCTCAGGGACAGGCAGCTTAAGATGCCTATAGCCTTACCCTCTCTGTCACAGAGTGAGATGCCCACATATCCCTCGGCCCCCATCTCCTGAAGGATCTCGTCTTTTGGAAAGAGCGCTCTTACGTTCTCTTCGAAGACGCAGTACCCGCCAACCTGCACCTGCTCGCAGGGACTGCCCGCAAGATCGTAGACAAAGTCCTCCACATACTCGCCATTGTGTATCATCGCAACAATGCTCGCCTTGCCCTCCACAAGCTCGGATACCGCGCAGGTGCCGGCATCAAGCCACTTTGAGAGCTCACCAACAAGACCACGGAAAAACTCAAGCCCCATGGCCCCGGAGGTTGCCTCAATAAGGGTCTCAAAAGCCCTCTCGTCCTCTTTGCGGCTCGTTATATCGTAGGCAATGGCCAGAATAATGCCGTCAGCAAGTATTGGCCGAGACGTCCAGGATAACCACCGCATAGAGCCGTCACTGCAGATGTAGCGGTTCTCAAAATCCAGCAGCTCCTCACCTTCTTTAAGCTTCTCACGGGCCCGCAGGGTTTTTGCCCTGTCATCGGGGTGGATGAAATCAAGAACAGACCTTGAGAGAATCTGCTCAGAGGTATAACCCAGAGTATCGCAAAAGGCCGGGCTTACCCTTGTAAAATAACCGTTAAAATCAATAATGCATGCCATGGAACCGGAGAGGTTAAAGAGCCTCTCAAGGTCATCCGTAGCTCGCTTTCTCTCGGTAATATCACGCACAGTAGCCTGCATAACCACCCTGCCCTCAAGGTACATGGTTGTAAGCACCACCTCCGCGGGAAAGGTCCTGCCGTTATGGCGGGAATGAGTCCACGAGAAAGAACTCCGTCCGTCACGAAGGGCAAGGGTCATCTGCTCATTAGCCGCCACAATGGAATCTCTGCCGTCTTCCTGCAAGGCAGGGCTCATCTCGCCAAAATGCCTTCCAAGAAAATCGTGCTTTTCCTTTACGCCGAAAATCCGCAGCGCGGCCTCGTTGCAGTCAATTAAACCTTCTTTGCCAAAGAGCATTATGGCGTCGCTGGAAGACTGGAATATGGAACGGAACTTCTCCTCGCTCTCAACAAGCTTTCTTGAGAGGGCTCTCTGTAAAAGACCCTGCTCTGTCCGCCTGCAGACCTCGTCTATATCAAGGGGTTTTATGAAGTAGTCATCAGCGCCTGAGCGTAAAGCAGATATGGCGTTCTCACGTGAGGCATAACCCGTTACAATGATACAGAGCATATCTGGTTTTATGACCTTAAGCCTCTTTAGAAGTACGATGCCGTCCATGTCAGGTAGCTTAATGTCAATAATGGCAAGGTCAAAAGCAGTCCCTGAGGCCTCTTCAAGGGCCTTGTTGGCGCTCCCTGAGGTTGAGACCTCATACCCCTTATCACAGAGAATATCAGAGAGGGTCTCGCGCGCCCCTCTCTCATCATCCACTATAAGGGCCTTAATACACATTGCCGGCACCTGAGGGATTATTGACATTTATAAAATCAGACATAAGCATCCTCTTGTTTTTCACTCCCGCAACTCTACATCATGGCCAGAATAGGCCCCATCTTATCTATCTGCAGGGGTTTTATGAACACATCCACTGCCCCCAGACTTCGAGCCTCTTCTATAAGCTCATCCAGGGCAAAGGCCGTCATCATGACAACTTTTATAGAGGGGCATATGGCTTTTATCTCTCTAAAAGCCTCAACCCCGTTCATCCCCGGCATCTTAATATCAATAAGGGCCAGGTCAAAGGACCTCTTACGCACCATCTTTATTGCCTCAAAACCATCCGCGGCCACTGCCACATCATGGCCCATCTCCAAAAAAATATCCGAGAGGGTCTCAGTCATGCCGGGCTCATCATCTACTATAAGTACGCTGCATTTTTTTACCATTTCACCCGGCCTCCTTCTCAAGAGGAAGTCTTACCGTAAAAGTCGTGCCCTCTCCTGCCTTACTCTTTACAGTTATCCGCCCGCCGTGCCTCTCTACGATACCCTTTACAATAGAGAGCCCAAGGCCCGTGCCCCGCGCCTTTGTTGTATAAAGAGGGTCAAAGATTCTATCTCTCTCAGCCTCGGGTATGCCTACCCCCGAATCCTCAATGGAAATTAGCACAGACCCGTCCTGCACCTCTGTCTTCAGGGTCAAGTGCCCGCCGCCTGGCATGGCCTGCAGGGCATTTGTAATGAGGTTAACTATGAGCTGATGCATCTGGTCTCCATCAAAGGCAAAGGAGGGCACCTCTGCCATACAACTCATATTTACTGTAATATTATCTTCTATCTCCATGGCCGATACAGACTCCTTTAAGAGCAGGTTAATATCACCTAAACGCAGAGCCGGGGCCCTGGCCCTTGAAAAATCAAGGAGATCGGAGATTATCCTGTTAGACCTCCTTACCTCCCGTGAGAGTATATCCAGGTGTTTTGCCACAGTGGCATCGCCGTGCTTTAGCTTCATGTTCAGGTAATAAACAGAGTTGCCGATAACGCCCAGGGGGTTTCTGAGCTCGTGCCCCACGCTGCTGGAAAGCTGTCCTATGGCGGCGAGCTTCTCTTTCATAATGAGCTTTCTCTGCAGGGCCTTCAGCGCTGTTGTGCGTTTATCTACCATAGTCTCGAGATTCTTAGAGTATTCCAGCAGCTTTTCCTCGCTTTGCCTCAGCTTTGTCTCTGCCTGCTTGCGCTCCGCGATCTCTCTATCAAGGTCATCGCGGGAGGCGGTGATTCGCTTAAGGTTCAGAGTCATCTCGTCAAAGGCCCTTGAGAGCTGACCTATCTCATCTCTCTGCATCGTGCCCACCCTGTATGAGAGGTCTCCAGCTCCCACCCTCTCAGCCCCTTCATGAAGAGCCCTTATTGGCCTTGTCATAGACCTTGCCACAAGAGCCGAGATGGCCAGGACAAAGAGCAGGGTCAGACCAGCGACAATAAAGAGCCACCTTCTAAGGTCCCCGAATAAAGAAAAGGCCTCTGAGGTATCCTGCTTAATAACAAGGCCCAGACGCATTGGAGCAAAATACTTCCAGACGGCCACAATGCTTTTGCCCCTGTAATCAATGGAGATACCCGCTCCCTCTTCCTTGTTAAGGGCGTGCTGCATGGGCAGGGCCGCCATAGAGCCAAGACGGACCTTTCTCCTGAAAGCCGCCTCAGGGTCATGCCTGAGAGGGGCCACAAAGACAATGTCTTTACCGTCAAGGGCCGCGAGGACAATCTCTCCTGTCTTGCCAAGCCCTGAGTAATCCTTTACATGCTGATAAAGCCCAACGGTATTGAGCTTAAAGGCCATGAAACCCACAACCGCTCTGCCCTTCATTATGGGAGCTGCGATAAAAGCCGCGGGTTTTTTTGTGGGCTGGAATATCTTAAACTCAGAGACCTCTGTTCTTGAGCTCTTTTTAGCCCTCTTAAAGACCACGGCAAGCTCCGTACCTTCAAAGTAAGTTCCAAGTATGTTGTGGCCCACCCACTCTTTTTCAAGCAGAGAGAAGACAATATCTCCTCTGGTGCTGAAAAGATAAAGGTCGCTGAACCCGAAGTGCGTGTAAAAACGGAGAAGCGGCCTGTATGACCTCTCAAGAGCCGCAAAATCATCTGCCGGGCTCTGCTGCTTCAGCACTCTCTCGTAGCCCTGCATTGCCTTGTAAACCACAGGGGTACGCGAGAGCAGGGAGACAGTTGACTCTTTTTCATTCACATAATCAACAAAATGCTCAAGGGTGCTCGCCGAGAGCGCCGAGAGACCGGCGATGACCTCCTGCTTCATGGCCTTATCTGTTGCGCGGTACATAATAAAACCGGCAACTCCAAGAGGTATCAACGCCACTACAAGCAAACTCAGGAGTATCTTCTTTCCCATGGATAAGGGCATTTTCTTACCTCTACCCCGCATATAGAGAATGCAGACAAAAAAAGAAAGACTACTCAAAAAACCCTCAGCAATACGACTGGTTCCCAAAAAAAGACAGAGGGGGGAACATCCGGGAGTAGCGAAGAGTTTTTACAGGTATAGAGGTGAAAATAGAAGCAAGACCGAGACGCACCCGGGGTAACCAATTACTCTGATAAATCACATAATTACAGAATTAACCTTCTAAGAGAACCGCTGACTCTCAGGACAATAAAGAGCCCTTATAACAAGGCCGGGGCCGGTGAGTAAATCAAAGTCGCAACACTGATGAGAGAATCAAGGAGAGAAGTGCTCGAAGAACAAAAACATGAGCTAATAACTTAATACAAGATTAATATTAAACCATGAGATGTTAAAAGGCAAGTTAATAAAAGAGGCAAAACACATAAAAGATTTAAAAAATTGCAGCGCGCCGGGATACGGGTAAGATCAAGTTCAGGAGCAGCAGAGGCTGGCATAGATAGCCGAAGGGAGAAGGCGGGAATCAACCTGCTTTCACGGCTCTGATTTTTTTATCAAGACGCCAGGATTCATGAAGAAACTCTTCTATAACCTCCGGCGGCCCGGGCCTTGAGACAAGATAACCCTGTATATTTTCACAGTGATGGGCCTTTAGAAGCTGCAGCTGCTCCTCAGTCTCAACGCCCTCGGCTATGGTCTCGATATTAAGGCTGTGCCCCATCCTTATAATGGCCTTCACTATTGCCTCATCACCGCTCTCACAGGTTATGTCTTTTATAAACCCCTGGTCAATCTTAAGTACATCTATGGGCATTAGCTTAAGGTACGAGAGTGATGAGTAACCTGTTCCAAAGTCATCTATGGCAAGGCGGACCCCGAGCTTTTTCAAGTCTGAGAGTTTGGAGATAGTCTCACCTGCGTTTCGCATAACAATACTTTCCGTAAGTTCAAGCTCCAGATGTACAGGGTCTAACCCCGTCTCTTTGAGGACATCGGTGACCAGCTGAACAAAACTCTCCCTGGCAAACTGCAGCATGGATATATTAACACTCACTCTGAAGGTCTTAAGCCCCTTGTCCTGCCAGGACCTGGCCTGTGCGCAGGCTTGTCTCAGGAGCCACTCTCCCATGGGGATAATAAGACCGGTCTCCTCTGCCATAGGTATAAATACAGAAGGACTTATCAACCCGCCATCCGGCCCCACCCAGCGCATCAGCGCCTCCATGCCCACCAGCCTCCCGGTGCTGAGATTAACCTGAGGCTGGTAATGGAGTATAAAATCATTATTGGCGATGGCCCTGTTAAGATTATGCTCCATCTTAATCCATTCAGCACCGAGAAGCCCCATCTCTGACTCATAAAATTTGCAGTTGTTCCCGCCTGCTTGTTTTGCCTCATACATGGCGGTATCGGCTGTCTTAAGAAGCATGCCCGGGGTATCTCCGCAGTTGGGATAGATGCTGACGCCAATACTTGCGCTTAAACGCAGGTCATGCCCCTGCAGGTTAACGGAGCTGTCAAGGGCGGTAAAAATTCTCTTCACAACTTTAAGTATATGCTCTTCCTCTTTTATACCGCCAAGGAGTATGAGAAACTCATCCCCGCCGAAACGGGCCACAGTGTCACCTGGCCGCACAGCGCCCTCAAGCCTCCTGGCTATCTCTTTCAAAAACTTATCACCCACGTCATGACCAAGGCTGTCGTTGATGTACTTGAACCTGTCTACATCAAGAAAAAGGAGCGCCGCCTTAAGCCTCTCTCTTTTCATAACAGCTATGACCTGACGCAGCCTGTTATTAAAGAGACGCCTGTTTGGCAACCCCGTAAGGTTGTCGTGGTAGGCCATTGAGAAAATCTTTCTCTCCGAGGCCAGCCGCCTGGTAATATCCTCAACAACAACAAGCGCGTCGGAGCGGACCTTTTTTTCCTGTACTATGGGGGCCACATTTACACGGAAATACTTTGTCTCCGCCCCCACGTAAAACTTTATAATCTTCTCATCCCTGCGCCCACCCTCACTTAAGGCAGCGAGAATCATATCCTGACATTTATTAAAGATAGGTACCTCTTTAACGGCAGCCCCTGTTGGGTTCACCTTAAGGGCGAACATGGAGCAGAAGGAAGGGTTGGCCGATAAGACACTAAGGTCGCCTGATACGGATAAAAGGCCCGTTGGCACGCTCTGTACTATATTATCGGCATAGGCCTTAAGCGCCATCTTATCTGCGTATGCCGTTGCCCTGAGCTCGTTTTCCGATGCGGTCTTGACCTTCTCCGACTCTGCGGCAATGCGCCTCAGAAAGACCCTGATTACAAGAAAATACAGAAAGGGAGCGCTGATTATGGAGAGCAGGATGGAGTCTCCGAGAAACTCCAGTGTTGTCTCCTCCACATTAAAGTGCTTGAGAAGGAGCATAACGATAAACTCTGTAATAAAAATTACACCGATAAACCTGATGAAAAAGACAAAAGGACTGCCGAGAATAGATGAGCTGTCTTTACCACGGAAAAAAGTCATATGAGGGTTCTCCCGCTGCGAAAGAAAATATTAAAGAGAGTGCTCTGCATATCCGTATGGGGCAGGAGATATCTAAGAGTAAAACATGTAAGACGCTCACAGTAAGCGCAGAGGGTTACGGCAAAGACACGTTATCCCTCTTTAATAAAGAGATTAAGATGTTTTGATAAAAAAGGCCCATAATATTACAGCCTCAATTACATGGTGGATGATATGGGGATAAAACCGCGGCGTGTTATGCGAGTCTTATAAGGGGGTATTATTATCAAGACCAAGCTCCTTTAATAAAACCTCTTTTACCGCCGCTGAATATTGAAAGCCTTACTTCTTTCAACATCAGGTTTAATATTATTGTAATTCGTTAAATAAGTCAAGGAGAAGCAAGGAGGCTGGTAACGGCAAACTTATTCCGTCACTAAGCCGTAAACAAGAAAAAAGCCGCGAAGAGGCACAAGAAAAACGTAGAGACTCCGCGGTCTTCTCAGGCGGCACTGCTTCTTAAAATCAATCTCAGCATTGAGGCCACGGTCTCTCAGAATACAGACCTTACCTTTTACTTAAGAGAGAGATATATATATTCCGTATCTATTAAAAAAAATGTTAAAATACTTTTATGGACAATAGAGCAAAGGTATCAGAGAAAAACAAGAAAGAGTTCCACGTTGTCCTTATAAAGCCATCACATTACGATGACGAGGGTTACGTTATTCAGTGGCACCGCTCGGCCCTCCCCTCAAACACCCTGGCCGTGCTCTACGGTCTTTCGCGCGACCTTGCAGGTAAAGGCATTCTCGGTGAAGACGTGGAGATAGTAATAAGCGCCTATGACGAGACCAATACGCGCATCCCCGTAGAGAAAATCATCTCTGAGATAAAGTCAGCCCATGGCGGCGGCCTTGTGGGGTTTACAGGGGTGCAGTCCAACCAGTTCCCGCGCACCATGGACCTGGCCGCCCGATTCCGCGAGGCCGGTGTCCAGGTATGTATCGGCGGCTTCCACGTGAGCGGATGCCTCTCCATGCTGCAAAGCGTGCCCCATGACATACAGCGAGCCATGGACATGGGCATTTCTCTCTTTGCAGGTGAGGCCGAGGGCCGCCTTGAGGACCTTCTCAGAGACGCCTATGCCGGCACCTTAAAACCCGTATACAATTACCTTAATGAGCTGCCCTGCATTGAATCACAGCCCGGCCCTTTCCTGCCAAGTGAGTTTCTCAGGCGTTCAGCAGGGTCTTGCACCAGTTTCGACGCAGGCAGGGGTTGTCCCTTTAAGTGCAGTTTTTGCACCATCATAAACGTGCAGGGCCGCAAATCCCGCCGCCGCTCTGCAGATGACGTGGAGCGCATTGTTAGAGAAAACATTGCCCAGGGCGTTACGAGGTTCTTCATCACGGATGACAACTTTGCCAGAAACAGAGACTGGGAGGCTATCTTCGACCGCCTCATTGAACTCCAGGAAACCAGGGGCATAAAGATCCGCCTTACCATACAGGTGGATACCATGTGCCACCGCATCCCCGGCTTCATAGAGAAGGCCGGCAAAGCAGGCGTTGCCCGTGTATTTATCGGCCTTGAGAACATAAACCCCGAGAACCTGCAAGCCGCAGGCAAGAGTCAGAACAAGATACCCGAGTACCGCCGCATGCTGCTGGCATGGCGAAGCGTTGGGGTAAATACCTGCGCGGGATACATACTCGGCTTTCCCTCGGACACCGCAGAGAGTATTATAAAAGACATAAAGACCATACAGCGGGAGCTTCCCGTAGACCTGCTGGAGTTCTTCTTCCTCACCCCTCTGCCGGGCTCCGAGGACCACCAGGCAATGGTGCAGAGCAGTGCTTGGATGGACCCTGATCTTAACAACTACGACCTCAACCACGTCACCGCCAAACACCCCAGGATGTCAAAGGAAGAGTGGGAGCGGGTGTACCGCCTGGCCTGGGAGACCTATTACACACCCGAGCATATTGAGACCGTGCTTAAGCGCGCAAGAGCAAGTAACATGAGCATCGGTAAGACCATGTTCCTGCTACTCTGGTTTTATGTATGCATCAAATATGAGGGCCTCCACCCCCTTGAAGGCGGATACTTTCGTCATAAGTACCGCCTTGACCGCCGCCCCGGCCTTCCCATAGAGAGCCCATTTATCTTCTATCCAAGGCGTCTCTGGGAGATAGTAGGGAACCACGCAAAAATGCTTCCCCTCCTCTGGAAGTGCGGACGCATGCGCCGCCGAATAAAAGCAGACCCAGATGCCGCCGGGTATACTGACAGCGCCCTTGTAACCCAATCAACGGGGCTGGAAGAGTACGAGATCCCCTCGGCGCCAATGCAAAAGTCTAATTAAAAATTAGCTCCTGCCTTACCCTGATGGTGACGTGCTGCGGTACTCAGCCGTCCCGCTCCATTCCTCATGATGACTTCTGGAAGAACCATGACCGCTTACCTGCGTACCTCCTCTCTGAGAAGGGTACGGATTTACCGCCTTTATAAAGGTAAGTTTAAGCTGGGGGTGCAGAGAAAAAAAGACCGTTATTACGGATACTGAATTGTCTTTATTCGGTGTAAGGTGAGAGCAGCGGCTTTTTACCTTATATTTATATTATTAATTAAGTCAAATACTTACATATAAAACATAAGATTACTTAGAATACTTCTTCTTAAACAATAGATAGATACTGGGATTTCGGCACATAAGGTTATAAGCGTAAAATATAATCTCCTTAGTTAAGAATAATACTATAACCTATGGATTATAAAGACAATTTTTATCAGATTTACCCCTTACTTACCACATTTCCTGTAAATATAAACCCTTTCATTAAGGACCAAGACGTAACATATTGATTCATATAGAGTCATTAAGATATTTTGGCCCAATCAAGCCATTATCTTCGCCGCGATTATCCTAAACTTCTCCTGCCTCTAAAAACACCTTTCATTAAAGAAACTTTGCACGCAAAGGAGCGGGAGATTTTGAGTAGGGAATCTTATAAAAATCTCACAAAAAAGGGGCTATCCATATGGATAGCCCCTTTTGGTTTATACTCTGGTGGAGGGTATCGGGATCGAACCGACGACCTGCTGATTGCGAACCAGCCGCTCTCCCAACTGAGCTAACCCCCCTGATATAAGAAAACCCCTTCTACGAGAAGGACCAGTTTAACGGGTTTAAGGTGATTGAATTGAAATAAGGCCCTCTTAAAAGAGCAGCCCCGGTTACTACGCCCGCCCCGCTCCAATAATCAAGACGCATCTTACGGGAAGAGCAAAAAAAAGCCGGTGACTACCTTGAGAGGACCTCGTTAATGGTCTTCTTCAACTCACCGAGATCTGAGGATTTCACCACATAGGCATCAGATGCCCAGGTGCCAAAATCGTGTTTGTAATGAGGGTATGCCGTGCAGAGGATAACAGGGACATCACTCCACTTCTCCTTGATTCTCCGCAGAACCTCCACTCCATCCATGCCCGGCATCTTGATATCAAGCAGTATGAGGTCAAAGCTGTCTTCTTCAAGCCTCTCAAGCGCCTCAGCACCTGAGGCCGCAAGCGTAACAAGAGCGCCTTCGTCCTCAAGCTCTTCCTTGTATAAAAGCCTGAGACCTTCTTCGTCATCAACTACAAGGATCTTTTTTTTCATATGAGCTCCGCTGTTTTACGATACACCATCAAAGCAATACGAACTCTGGGATTGAACTAATTGCAAGTGCAGGCGTAGAGCCGAGTATTAATATCAATACCCTCTGCCCCGCTTGTACCATAATATCCGTATATAGACACGCTATCGCCCCTTTAAAAATACAGCTTCTTGGAGATAGGAACCGTCCCTTGTTTATTTACAGGTGTATTGTTTAACTTTACCGCATTTGCAACAGGATTGTCAAAAGAATCTAAGCGCCGGATATCCATAAGTTCAGAGATGCTCTGCGCTTAATCCCCGTCACACTTGCCCTGCACACCGCACCACTTCCCAACCCCCCCGTCGAGCCACCGGCCCGCCCGGCTCAGGGATTTGCCTCTTTAAGAAACCTTGCCGCTTCTTCAGGCGGCGTAGGGTTAATGTAAAACCCAGAGCCCCACTCAAAACCCGCCACCTTGGCGAGCTTGGGCATAATCTCAAAGTGCCAGTGATAATACTTCTCAGCACCGTTCTGAACAGGTGATGTATGGAGGATAAAGTTATATGGCGGTGAGTTGAGGACCTTATCCATACGCTTCAAGACATCGGGGAAGATAAGTGCAAGGTTCTCGTAATGAGTCTTCTGGCAATTTTCAAAGCTCGCGCCGTGGTTTTTAGGGAGTATCCAGGTCTCAAAAGGCGACTTTGGAGCATAAGGCGTTACTGCGAGAAAATCCTGATTCTCCGCAACAACCCTTACGCCCTGCATTGTCTCCTGCCTGATAATATCGCAGAATATGCATCTTTCCTTAAAGTTGTAGTACTCCAGAGCCCCGTCCAGCTCCTCGCTTACACGCTTGGGAATAATAGGCATGGCGATTAACTGAGAATGGCTGTGTTCAAGGGTGGCGCCTGCGGCCTCGCCGTGATTCTTGAATATCAATACATAACGCAGCCTTGAGTCTCTCTTAAGGTCAACTATCCTGTCCCTGTAGGCCCAGAGAACCTCCTCGAAGTTCTTGGATGAGAGGCTTGAGAGTGAGGCCAGATGATCGGGGGTCTCAATAATAACCTCGTGGGCGCCTATGCCATTCATCTTATCAAAGACCCCGTCGCCTTCTCTGTTAAGCTCTCCCTCTATCTTAAGGGCAGGGTACTTGTTGGGAACAACACGCACACGCCAGTCCGGTGAATCAGCTCCGCCGCCGCCGTCACGGTAGGCAAGAATTTCAGGCGGGGTCTTTGACTCGTTACCGGGACAAAAAGGACAAAATCCCTGCCTCAGCACAGGCCGCGGCGAATCAAACTCCGAGGGACGTTTACCCCGTTCAGTGGATATAATTACCCATCTTCCTATAATAGGATCTTTGCGTAGTTCCGGCATCGTAGCCTTTCAGTATAATTGTTATTCGGTTAAGGTAGAAACACGCGGCATCAACCGCGCAGCCTCTCCTGCTCTTCCTCTTCTTTCTTGCACTCTATACAGCTTGTGGTAACAGGTCTTGCCTCCAGCCTCTTATCTGAGATATCGTTACCACACTGCTCGCAAATACCGTAGCTGCCGTCTTCTATCCTCTCCATGGCGCTCTTGACCTTGGAGATTAATTTGCGTTCCCTGTCTTTTACCCTGAGAAGCACGCTGTTGTCTGTTTCCTGCGCGGCCCTGTCCGTTGGGTCCGGAAAGTTCTCACCATCGGACTCTGTCATATCACTTACCGTCTTGCCGGCGCCGCTTAGAAGACAATCAAGCTTTGCCGTAAGTATTCCCCTAAAATATTCCAGTCTCTGTTTTTCCATAGTTAGCTATTATAACCAAAAAAAATATGCCTGCAAACATTAAATTCATATTAAAACAAAGAAGACCTGATCTCGTGTCTGCGGAAAAATCTGTGCCTAAGCCCTTTTGCGGCTCCCCACCGTGGCCCGCTTTCGAATGAAGACCCCGCTTTTACCGCCGGTCTTTTTTTCAAGCCTTATATCCGTAAGCGTCATCTCCTTGTCCACGGCCTTGCACATGTCATATATGGTCAACGCAGAGACAGATACTGCAGTAAGGGCCTCCATCTCCACACCTGTTTTTGAGGCTATACGGGCCGTGGCAATAATGTCAATGGCAGGAGGTCTTTTTATGGTCTTAAACTCAACGTCTATGCCTGTAATGGATATGGGATGACAGAGCGGGATAAGCTCAGAGGTCTTCTTTGCCGCCATAATCCCGGCGATACGGGCAACCCCGAGGACATCGCCCTTCTTAAGCTCATTTGCAAGTACGAGTGAGAGGGTGTTTTTTTTCATAAGCACGCGGCCCTTTGCCACGGCTACGCGCTCTGTTACGGACTTCTCCGTCACATCAACCATCCGTGCCTTACCGCCCTCATCAGTATGCGTAAGTCCCATTGTATAAGTCCTCTCTCAGTAAAGGTTCTCTTCTGCTTCGGGCAGGTCAATGAGCTCCGGCTTTGGGGCCTCTACAATAGACCTGCCTTTAACGGTGAGTATAAAAGGGTCCTTAACAGCGCCGCCATAGCTGTCAAAATATACAGAGCCCTCGGCACCCTCGTAATCGCTCATATCAAGAAGCCTCTCTCTTACAAGGTCTCTATCAGGAGACTCGGTATCAATGGCCTTTATGAGAAGGCGTGTGGCGTCATAGGCCTCGGCCTCAACCTCTCCGGCCTCCCTTCCGTAGGTCTCTTTAAAGCGAATGGCAAAACTCGCCGAGGAGTCTCTGCGGCTCTTTGGGAAAAAACCATCTACAAAGACAGCTCCCTCTACGGCCCTTCCGGCAAGCTCCACGAGGTGCCTTGAGTTCCATCCGCTGGAACCAAGAAGTTGCACGTCATCAATATTATAATACTTTATGTACGGTGAGATAAGGCTCACGGTCTTGTAGCTGTCCGGTATATACAGGGCGTCCACGGCGGCCGAGGGAAAGTACTCGGAGATGGTGCGCCTGCCCTCTTGAACCTCGTCTGTCTCTATCATAAAGAGCTCGCGCATTATCAGACCAAAGTCTTTTGTCCCATCTTCATATGATCTCTGTGCCGTAATCTCACGGCCAAGTGTTATAACGGTCTCCATAAAGGCCTCTGCCATAACCTTGCCTGAGTGATTGTCTGGGTACAGTACCGCGAACTGGGACTTGCCGAGTACATTAACCGCGTACTCTGCCACTGCCTTTGCCTGTCCCGTGGGCGAGAGGGAGTTTCTAAAGACATACTGCCCTGCCCCGGTAACGTCTTCTTTCTGCGAGAGTGTAATAAGGGGCAGACCGCGGGACTCGGCCATGGCAGCGCTCTGATAGGCCGTGGCGTTCAGCAGCGGCCCCACTACCCCAACGACCCTCTTGTCTTCGGCTAACTCCTTTACGGCCCTGGAGCCCTCTGCCGCGGACCCGCCTACGTCCCTTACAAATACATCCACTGTACTGCCGTATATATCTCCTCCGCTGCCTCCGCCAAATACATGGGCTGCAAGGAGCGCGCCCTTGAGCGCGGCCTCTCCATATGGGGCGTACCTTCCCGTAAGGGGCAGAATAAGCCCTATGGCCGGCAGCTCGCTATGCGACGTGCCTCTCTTAAGTACAGAGTCTATCTCCCGAAGCAGCACCCTTGTCTTCTCACGAAGCGCAGGCTCTACCCACCACGATGAGGCCACACGCTCAAGATAAGACCTGGCCTCGATTATGCGAGCGTTTTTATATAGCAAAATCCCAAGCTCATAAAAAGCCACGTTCCTCTTATCGCTGTCCGGGAAACGGTCAATAAGAAGCCTGTACGTGTTCTCGGCCTCCGCCACCTCGCCCTGCACGGCCAAGTTACGCGCAAGGTCCAGCAGCCCGGCAGGGCCGATATCCCGCATAGGTCTCTCCCTGTGTCCGGCACTTTCAGCAGGCACCTCATCAGGTACTTGAGGGGTATCTGAGATAGGCAGAGGCAGAGTCTCCTGCGGGGCGGTAAAGCTATCATCCGCCGCAGCGGCGGTATCCGCTGCGCTGGCGCTCCCGCTGCTTACAAAAAAGAGAAGGGAGGCAATAAACACAGGAATAAAAAATAATCTCTTAGATATCATTACTCGAAAATTTCCTTTACCCTTGAGAAAAGATTCTTCGATGGGTGAGAGACTTCGTCTCCGCTAATCTCAGCAAACTGCTCAAGGAGCTCGGTCTGTTTTTTCGAGAGCCCCTTTGGTATACACACCTCTATGACTACGAGTTCCTCGCCGCGCCTGCCGGTCTGCAGCGATGCAATGCCCTTGCCCTTTAGTGAGAAAACTTTACCTGGCTGAGTCCCTGCGGGAATTTTCAGCCTTGCCGTACCGCCAAGCACGGGTACATCTATCTCGCACCCAAGGGTTGCCTGCACAAAACTGATAGGCACATGACATATGATATTATCGCCTTCTCTCTTGAATATCTCATGGGTACCTACGTTTACCACTACGTAAAGGTCTCCGGGAGGGCCTCCGAGATCTCCTGCCTCGCCCTTGCCCGCAAGTCTCAGCCTTGAGCCGTTATCCACGCCACCGGGTACCTTTACCGAGAGCTTGGTCCTCTGTCGCACCTTACCAAGACCCGAGCAGGAGGCGCATGGATTTTTTATTACCACGCCTCTGCCGCCGCAGGAGCCGCAGGGCCTTGCTATGGTTAAAAAACCCTGTCTGAAGTTTACCTGGCCTGAGCCATTGCACCGTGAACACGTCTCTGCCTGGGTGCCGTCTCTCGCGCCCGAGCCACCGCAGTTGGAGCAGTCAACGGTAACCGGTATCTGTATATCCTTCTCCGTGCCAAAGGCCGCCTCCTCAAAGGTAAGCTCAAGGTCGTAACGCAGGTCCGCACCGCGCGTTGCAGAGGGACCGCGGCGTCCGCCGCCGAAAAAGTCAGAGAAGACCTCGCCGAAGAGGTCCTCAAACCCGCCTGCGCCTCCTCCAAAACCCGCCTCTCTATACCCTGCGCCCACTCCGGCGGTGCCGAACTGGTCGTACTGCCTTCTCTTGGCCGGGTCTTTAAGGACGCTGTATGCCTCGTTTATCTCCTTGAACTTCTCCTCATCCCCCTTTTCTTTGTCAGGGTGATGCAGAAGAGCGAGACTGCGGTACGCCTTTTTTATCTCATCATCTGAAGCTGTTCTCTGTACACCGAGAATAGTATAATAATCTTTTCCCATTACATCTTTTCCTCTCTGCGAGACCTCTGAATCATTCGTCCCCAAGTTGGCGGAAGACGAGAAAGAGAGCGTAGCCACCCTCTTTCTCACTCCTTCAAAGACTTACAATTATATGAAAATAGCGGCACCACCATGAGCCGCAGTATGGTTCAGGCACATCTCATACCTTGCCTGAGTTAATGCAGATTCTTTGCCTCTGCCTCTCGCTCATCATCATCAGAATCAGTACCTCCGGCAACAGATACTATTGAAGGCCGAAGAAGCTTGTCTTTAAGGAGATAACCTTTCTGAAACTCCTTAATCACGGTGCCTGGCTCTGCGTCAACCGCATCAACATGACTGATGGCATGGTGAATGGCAGGGTCAAAAACCTCACCGCATGCCTTTATCTCTACCACCCCGAATTTTTCCAAAGCCTTGCGCATCTGCTCGATGGTGAGCTTAACGCCCTCTACAAGAGAGGCGCTCTTTTCACCCTCGCACTCAGCGTGTTCAATAGCGCGCTCAAGGTTATCAATAGCCGGGAGTATCTCCAGCACAACCTGCTCTGTTGCGTAGCTTATGTACCCTGCCCGCTCCTTCTCGCTGCGTTTTTTAAGGTTCTGTATATCAGCGCGGGCCCTGAGGAAGAGGTCATAGTTCTGTGCCGCCTCGTCCGTCTTTTCCTCAAGAAGGGTCTGAAGACTCTTTTCCTCCTCTGCACCACCACCGTCAAGACCGCACTTTGAGTCCTTTGCGGAAGAGGCCTTACCATCAACCACCTTTACCTTCAACTCTTCTTCTTTCTCTTTATTTTTGTCCTTCATACTCGCCCTTTTCATTAAATACCACGCTTAAAAATGGGAGTGCCTAATCAGCACGGCCCGGACCCTATGACTTAAAAAAACCTTAAAGCGCCTCTCAGCCCCTACCCCTCGATAAGCCCCACTGCGTAAGATACAAGAGGCACTATCTTTGAGTAATCCATGCGCACGGGCCCGATAAGCCCCAGTGTGCCTGAGATGCGGTTATCCACATGATAAGGGGCTATAACAAAACTCAGCCCGTCAAAACCCTCAAAACTGCTCTCAGAGCCCAGATATACCTGTATGCACTCCTGCCGAAGGCTCTGGTCAAGGAGTTTCACAAGAATACTCTTCTCCTCAAAGGCTGTAAAGAGCTGTTTCATCTTCTCGTAGTCCTCGCGAAACTCCGGGTATCCAAGGATATTGGCCTGCCCCTCCACGTAAAGCGCTCCCTCGTCGCTCTCGCTGTAACCGCTAAGGGCCAGCTTTCCGAGCTGCAGGGCCTCTCGGAGAAGCTCATTGTAGAGGTTTTTCTCATCCCTCATCTCCTCCACTATGCGGCTCCGAAGGCTCTTTACCGTAAGCCCCCGTCCTATCTCCCTGAGGTAATTGGAGACCTTCTCAAGATCAAGGCCCTCGGTGCGCGTGCCGCCGTGAAAGACAGTAGTGGAGACTCGGCCCGTATCAGGTACAAGGACAAGTAGCAGCGACTCCGTATCAATGGGCAGGAGCCTGATGTCTTTTATGATAAAATCATAACTACCCATAAGAAGCGCAAGCCCAGTGCAGTTGGTAATATGAGAGAGGGCCCTGGTTGTGCCCGTAAGTATATCCTTTATGCCGAAGACCTGCTCAACACGGCTGTACAGGAACTCCTTCTCCGCCCTGCCCGGCTCCTCAAGCTCCATTAAGGTATCAAGGTAAACTCGAAATGCCTTTTCCGTGGGTATTCGTCCCGCGGATGTATAGGGCTGAAAGAGAAGGCCCAGTTTCTCAAGGCCCGCCATGATATTACGTATAGTGGCTGATGAGAGCCCGGGATAGTATCTTGAGGCAATGGTCTTTGAGCCCACGGGTTCGGCGTTCTCAATGTAGTCCTTTACAATAGCGCCAAGAACGTGCTTTGCCCGCTCCGAGAGCATCTCAGCTACTGAGCCGTAATCCGCCTTTCCCTTCTCAACCAATGTATCCAAGTGTACAGGACCTCGTAAGTATTTACACCGGTTAAGAGGTCTCTTTAACCCCCACCGGCAAAACTCGTTTAATATAAAAAGATATCAACGGCCCCACTTTATGTCAAGGTCATATCGAGGACAATGCAAGCAGGCTCATGAGAGAAGACCAAGGCATACCTCATTTGCCGTAAAGAGTGCGCTCTTATCAAGCACGACCCTGTCTTTATATAGATGCACAAGCCCTTTACTCTCGTACTCAAGGCACTTTCCATGAAGGCGCCCCCATGCCTTATCGCCAAAGCTGCACCTGTACGCCTCCACATCAATGCCCTTATCCAGCATCCTCAGCCCCAGCAGAACGGCCTCTGTCCCGGCCTCATCCGCTGAGAGCACCTCGAACCCCGCAACAGGGCTGCCGCTACGCAGCTTTTTCTCGTAAAGAACAATATCCTTCTCGTTCCAGAGCCGTCTGCCAAAACCCTTGCCGCCAAAAAAAGAATGTGCACCCGGCCCCAGCCCCATGTAGTCCCAGCCCAGCCAGTAACCTTGATTATGACGGCTCTCACGGCCCTCTAAGGCGAGGTTTGATATCTCGTAATGAGTGTACCCGGCTGCTCTCAGCTTTTTAACGGCAGACTCGTACATGAGCAGCTCCAGCTCCTCGTCCATGAAGGGTTTTTCCTGCCCCCTGCCCTTATCAAGCGGCGGGTATACCCTGTAAAAGGGCGTATTCTCCTCAATGGAGAGGTTGTATAAGGATATATGAGCAGGACGCATGGCAAGTACCTTGCCAATAGTATCAAGCCAGCCCCCAAGGGACTGACCCGGAAGGCCGTAGATAAGGTCAATGCTTATATTTGTAAACCCCGCACTCCTGCAGAGGTTAATCGCCTCAACAGCCTCTGCAGCGCCGTGGCCTCTGCCGAGGATCTTAAGGGCCGCATCATCAAGGGACTGCACACCAAGGCTGAGCCTCTTTACCCCTGCATCCAAAAACCCCTTAAGGACCTCCGCCCCAAGGCCCTCGGGATTGGCCTCAAGGGTTACCTCAACTCTGCCATCAGTCTCAACTCCGCCTTTATCATCGCACTTAAAAGTATCTTTTATGAGAGTGATAAGAGAACCTATGTATTGGGAGGGCATAAGCGATGGCGTGCCGCCGCCAAAGTATATGGTACTTAGCCTGTGAGTAGCGGCGCTAATACCCTCGTGGTCAAGAGCACCGAGAAAATCCTCTCTTAAGAGCGCGTACCACTTCTTTGCTGAAAACCCCTCTTCCGCCACTGAGTTAAAGGCGCAGTAATTACACTTGCTCCTGCAAAAAGGAATATGTATATATACTCCAAGCGGCCTGCGGCTCATATCCACTCCCCGCCTTCAGGCGCCAGGCACGATAACTCAACCCCATTCATAGACCTCTTCAGCCTGCAGCAGAGGTCAGCTTCACGAAACGCTTTTAAATAGTAGAGCACGCGAAAAACATCTAAAGCGCAGCCAGAGAGATCTCGGTTCATTATATTAAGGGGTCTCATAATTGGCCTGCCTTTTCTGCAGTTTTACTCTCAACGCTGCCGCGGTAAACACGATATTTTTCTGTAAAGGCATCGGGCCTGTAACTGAGCTTGGCGTGACGAAGCCCGGTAATGCCAAGATCCTGCTCTCTGTTGATAAAGATAAATCTCTCGGGTATGGAGGCGGCAAAGTTCTGATTCACAAACTGCAAGAGCCCCGCATACCCGGGTACGCCTTTCTCAAAATGCACGGCAAACTGATTGACCCCAAGAGGCTCACCCATGGCAAAGGCCACGGGAGTTTCGTTAATGTAATAAACAAGCCCCCATAATCTCAGGGCCTGCATCTCAGCAATGGCCTCTACTGCCGCACCGTAGTCGCCATCGGTCTCGCTTGCCTCACGCCACTTCTCAAGCACTACGAGGGCGTCCCATGCGGTATCCGCATCAAGGGGGCGTGTGAGGCACCGGTATTTACCGATAAAACCGGAGACACGGTTTCGCTTCCTGTGGTACTTTCTGCCACGAAGCGTGGCAAGCCCTTCACGGGAGTATAGATAATCAAAGTTGTTCTTATCCGCCTCCACCTTGTACCCCATGGTGCCAAGCGTGGCGGCCTGAGACTTGGAGGCGTTTTTCATAAAAGCAAAATCTCTAAAGAGCTCCTCAAGGACTTTGGCAGGAGGCAGGCCAAAGGGGAGCATGAAAAAGTCCTCCTCGCCGTCTTTGCCGCTTATAAGAAAAAGCCTGTTGCCAAGGTCTGAGATCATGTACTTATGAACTTTACGAAAGAGATAAATATTAGCAAAGGTAAACTCCGATATGCCTGCGGTAAGGGTCTTAAAACAAGGCTGAAGAAGAGGCCCCAGCTCCAGGTTTATCAGAGAGCGGGCAGGCCAGCTCTGTATGGTTATTGAACTCTCACTCATAATTCTCATAATTTATCTCTAAGGCAGCGGCTGAAAAAAACACACAAAATACTCAGCAGCAAAAAAACTTTTCCCTGAATTTTCCGTGATAAAAACTTTTTATATAAGTAAAAGGTCCATGGGATTAAAGACATAAAAAAAAGTCCAAACCCTGCTCTGAGGACTTTGCGGTTTTTTTATTATAACAGTTTTTCACCGTCAAATGTCTGAAGTTTTTCCCTCTAAAAATGATAACCGCCTCCCTGTAACATAGGTCACAGAGAAAAAAGCACAAGTGCCGCATAATAAAGACAGTGGATAAAGAACCCAGATACTCTTAAGTCTTAAGTGGTTCTTCACATACTTCCCCGGCAGCACCCTCTAAAGTTTTTGTACCCATTCAGCTGACTTCCTCCCCGTAACACCAGGTTCTGCGCCCCAGGAGGGGCGCGGGGCCTACCCCCTGCCTTTTTGTAAGATTACAACCTTAGATAAAATTATAAAAATAGTAAAAAAAAACGCCGTCCATTGTGACGGCGTCTCTAATTTATGATTACTCTTACCTGCCCCTTTTTTACCCCTGCCCCGATTGGTCTTCAACCGGTACGTGCCAGACCCAGCCCACCTACCTTATGGGTAAGAATGCCGAAAAATCGGTTAATGACGTTGCCTCGCGACAGAAATGAAATCGCCGGAGCACGCCTGTGACCCAGCCTCCGTATCTCCGCGATAAGGAGCGCATTGGCCTCATCAAACCTCAGCCCCTTCTTAAAGGCTTTCAGGGCCCGTGTCTTCGCGCCGCTTAACACAAGGGTTTTACCCAGGTTAAGGTATATCTCCGGGTTATAAAACTCCTTTGCAGCCGCCGTTAAACACATATTAACGGCACGGTCATAATCTTCATCCACAGTAGCCATGGATAGGGCGTAAAAAGACTGGGCCCTGGGACTAAGAGCGCTGAAGACGTTTTTATCGAATATCCTCAATGCCTCGCTGTAACAACCGGTCTCGGCAAGCCTTATCGCCTTCTCGGCAAGAAACTTTGCATCCATTGGCGCCTCCTTTAGTGTACGGTGAAGATAGCGGTTCCTGGTAAATTCATTATAGAGGGCGCGCTCTGGTTTTCATGTGACACCTATCACTGTTAAAAGTAAAACCCGGATAATCAGAGAAAAAAAACACAGGAACAAAGACTCAAAAAAGAGTAACAAAGATAAAAAAAGAAGGTAAAAAAAAAGGGGGGATAAAACCGAGAGCAGACTACTGTAACCGTATACCCGTTGGTATAGGTTCTTCCGTGCCGCCCCACTGCACTGAGAGTCCGCCGTTCTGCTCAACAATAAGGCTCAGGGTAAGCGTATCGCCTGCGCCCTCGGGCAGGGGAAGTCTAAAAGACTTTAGGAGATTTAAGGAGATCCCCCTTGTATCGATTATCTTCTGTTTAAGCAGCTCCACGCCGCCCTCTTCTACCCATCGTCTTACCACCAGAGGCTCGGGAACCTCAAAGAGCTCAAGGAATATCTCCTTCTGCTCACCAAGCCTTCTTGCCGGAACTATGGAAAAAACCCTTGAGACAGGCAGAGACTCGCCTTTTTCCATAACTATGCTGTAGGAAAAGGGGTCCTCTTCAGAGCCTGTGGCGTACCGCACGGCATAGGCCATGGCAAGGTGCCTGTCCACCACGTCTCTTGTGCCGTAAAGCGCCGCGCCCTCGGCTACCGCCGTAAGGGGACTGTGGTCAAAGACAAGGTTCTGTGAACGCAGCTCCGTAAAAATTTCACATACTTTATCCTTAAAAGAAGGTATCTGTGATGACCCTCCTGTAAGTATTACAGCGCTTATTGATTTTTTCTGTAATCCCACCCTTACGGCCCTTCTGAGGACGTAATTCATGGTGCGGTCCACAACATGGTAAAAGTCATGGGCATCAAGGGCTTCTTCGAGGTCATACCGTGTAAAGTCCATAATCTTTCTGCCGTTCCACTCAAAAGGCACGGACTTCTCCGTGGAGAGAGCGATCTTGAGCTTTTCCGCAAGGAGCAGGAGAGTGCGTGAGGGCGGCCCCGTAATATTAGCCTTTTTTGCAAGAAAACCGGCTATCCAGCGGTCTATATCATGACCGCCAAGTACCTGCGCCCTCTCGGGCTTGGCTATAACATGCACCCCGTCCACATTTATCCGCAGTATCATGCAATCAAGGGTGCAGCCGCCGAAATCTATCATCATAATAACGCTGTCTTCCTCGCCTGCCACCTGATACCCAACGGCCGCGGCCAGCGGCTCCTCTACAAACTCCACGGCAAGGCCCTTAAAGACTTTGCGCGATATCTCTTCAAGCGTATCTTTGTACAGATTAAAACCTATTGGTACGGTGATGTAGAGTACATCGCCCTGGTTCTGCGAGAAGAGCTTGAACCATCCGGGTTTCACTATACTGCCCTCTATGTGAGTATAGAGTATCCTCAGAAACCTCTCCAGATGCGCCTTTGCATCATCATTGCCCTCAAGGGCCATCTGTTTCATATTAACAACAGGGTCCTCATCAATGACCTCGGCCCCAATGGTATCAGTCTCTTTGCTGATAACAGTAGGCACTATAACGGCATGGCCGTAATTAATGGAGATTGAGGGCAAGGGTAAAAACTCGGGGGGCTCCTCGGCCTTTCTCCTCATAACCAGTGTATTGGTAGCGCCAAGGTCTATTGCCACGCAGCCTTTGTAGAGGGCTTTTCTGGAGGCTGCGGACTCGGCCTTTCCAGCGGCAAGGGATTCTCCGCCTATTAGCACCGGGCGCTCTATCTCCCGTCCGTGGAAGGTCTTTTTAAGGGACTCAATCCCTGTGATGACTTCCTTTACGGCCTCACGGAGCACGGCAGGTCTTATCCATACATGGGCATAGGGACGCAGAACCTCTATAAAACGAGTGTCTTTAATATCCTTACCTCGCTTAAGGAGGGCATTTGCCAGTCGTTTAGCGTATTTTTCTCTGGCAAACCTCTTTTTCTTCGAATCCTTAAGGCTGAGATCCTCGGCAGAGAGGACAAAATCCACTACATCGGTAATCTCAAGGTCCTCCATACGGCTGCGTACGGTAAAGAAACCAAGAGACTTCTCCAGTACCTCCATGAGGAGATCGTAAAAAATAGCAGTAACAGGCACCTCGCTGAATAGGTCCACAAGGGCGTGCTCACGGGCAAACTCGTCTTTCATCTCCATACTGGCCTTCAGTGCGTTGCGAAAGGCCAGCACGTATAAGTCTTCCAACTCAGGCTTGCCCTCTATCTCCTTTGCTATGGATATAAGGGCGTACTTCTTGTAGTACGGCTCCTCTGCAACGCCGCTTGCCTCAATGGCAAGCTCAATGGCCTCGCGGTATATATGCGTAAAAGGCGGATTAGTGGGCAGCTGCGCCGCTATGCCCAGAAGGGTATAACTCTTGTAAAAGGTATAGTCCTTGGATTTGGGCAGCTCTTTAGAGAGGGCTTTCAGCGAAGGTTTCTCAAACCTCGGCCTGTCGGGCAGACCAAGGGCAAGCCTCCAAGCAGAGACCCTCTGCCCCTCGAACTCATCCGTGGCAGGCAGGGCGCGGGCAAGCCTCAGCAGCTCCGTAGTCCTGTGATTTTTTGCAGGCAGGGCATCTGCCGCAAGTATGGAGACCTCCATATAAGCGGTATATAAAGGAGTAAAGGGTCCGGTGCAGGGCATGCCCGTTACAAGGGAAGATAGCAGCCCCAGGCGTTCCGCAGGGTCTTTCAAGGGGTTTACAAGGTCAAAAGCAAGCTCGAATATATCAATAGTCTCAACGCCGCGCGTAAAATCTCGCGAGAGCACCCCAACGACATCACGGATGGCGTAGCGGTCATCGCTGCCCATAAGACTCTTTATGGTCTCCTTTACAGCGGCCCTGTTCATATTGATTCCACAATAGATGATAGTCTGGAAAATCCCGTGCCCGTAAGAGAGCCGTCGGCCCCTATGCTTATCTCAGAGCGGGCAGGGAGATAAAGGTCATTAAGAGTGTATCGGGGGGAGAGAAAATGAAAGGTCTGGTTCGTAGAGCCGCGCGCAAGAGCCGTCTTTTCCGGCCTTGATTCATCATAAGGGCCTGCGATAAGGAGATCGATAAATGGCAGAGCCTCCATGCGGGCCTCATCGGTCTTTATCTCTTTCAAGGTAAACCCCGTGTACACAAGTACCGAGAGCGTACGTCTGGGGCTAAACCTCGCGGCCTTTAAGAGGGCCAGAAGCCCTGAAGGCTGCTCAAAAGGCTCACCGCCGCTAATCGTAAGGCCCTCGACCCCATCTGGGACCTGGCAGAGGACCTGCTCCGCGGTCATGGTTTTATTGGGAGAAAAGTCGTGGGTAGATGTATTAAAGCAGCCCGCACAGCCGCGGCCGCATCCCTGAAAAAAAACCACGCTCCTTGTGCCCGGCCCGTTTACCCTTGACATGGGTATAAGACCATGTAGGTTCAGAATAATTCCCATAATCCCTTAACTCTATATAAAGAGAGCCCTTGCAGGCTCCCGTTAAGACTCTGAGTCTATTTTCACCTTTACCCGAGTATCAAAATCATCTTTTTCCACAAACTCTTCCATCTTGCCAAGATGCTCTGCCAGGTGGTCGGCAACGGCCTTGCAATCCGTAAATACCGTGGAGTCTATCTCCACATGACCGTCCTTTGTTATCTTGATACTGATCTTTCTATCCATTATCCTTAACCGCCTTTTCTTAAGTATAAAGAGGCCGCAATAAACCCTTTATACAGAAAAAAACACTTATATGTCCTGCTCATGTGTTGAAACCCTTAAAAACCGTCCGCCCCCCTGTTGCCCCTATCCTACCCCCGCCTTACCCCCTGCCACACCATGCTTGACCATAGCCTCACTTGGCCATTCCCGCTACGCAGAAGCCGTCTCAGCCTTTCAGGAGGATGTTAATCTCGCCTGCGATGGTCTCTTTTTCCTCGGCTATCTCAAAATCAAGAGGCAGGTTGTCTTTTATGGACTCAAGGGCATAGAACTGCTTTAATTTATTGGAAAAAGCCTGCACCACGCGGTTGTCGCCCCCAAGCTCAAAGTCGCCTTTTTTGTTCCTTGAGACTTTGATGATATCGCCTGAACGGTCAACCTCCATAACCTCTTTTTTCTCATCAATGGTACACTCTGTTATCTCGCCTCTTTTTCTAAGCTCCACAAGGGCGGCGATAACGTACTGTTTATTCTTAAGCTGTGTCTGTATTCTGGTATAAAAAGACATTTCTGCCTCCCAAGTTCAAGCGCCCCTAAAACAACAGCAGCTGCAAAGGGCGTATTCTGAGTCTGCGCTTATGGTAAACTATCACATTAAAAAAACATCAGGCCCAAGTACTCTCTCATATTACCGTCACCGTAAAGAGGCCGTGGCAACATGGGTAAATATTAAACAAACATCAGGCGGGCTGGCCTGTTGAGAAAGAGGTGACCTTTAGGGGGTTGCTGCTGAAGAACCTGTTAATGGCCTCGCCGTTCATAAGCACGTCCTTAAGGAGCTCCTCCACGAGTTTCTGCAGCACCTCGTTATTTGCCGAAATTATATCCGTTGTCATCTCCATGGCATTATCCAGTATCTTCTGTATATCGTCAAGAACCTCTACTCCCGAGGTTATGGCATAGTCCTGCAGGGCCACGAGGCTCTTGTTGCTCATCTTCTCGCCAAAGCCGTACTCCACCACCATTCTTCGCGCAATTTCAGTTGCGTGCATAAGGTCCTGCGATGCCCCAACAGTCTGCGAGCCCGTACCGCCAAGCTCTTCTTCTGCCACCATGCCGCCAAGTATTACGCCAATCTCGCACTCAAGGTCTTTTTTGGTAAAGGTGGCCCTCATGGCATCGTCCTTGGGTATAAAAGTCCCTGCCCCGCTGTAGTTGTCAAGGCTGACAAATATGGGGGTGCTGCGGTAATGGAACATCATTGCAAGGGTGTGCCCTGCCTCGTGTACGGCGATACTGCGCTTTTCCGCCTCGCTCATCATCTCGGCCCTCTGGATATACAGGGCCTTTGAGGCCGGGCGCGCACGCTGATGGCTCCACTTTCTAAGCTCTTCCACCTCTTCTCTCTTAAGTACGGAGAGAGGCGTAATATTGCGTATGGATGTTAATATGGTAGACTGCTGCACATCAAGGCTGAGCAGGCCGTCTATCTTTTTTTCCATCTCCACGGGGTCGCCCGCTTCATTGATGGTATTAAAGGTGGTGATAATAGCGTCTTTAACTGCCTGCTCTATCTCCGCGCCTGTAAAGCCGTGGCTGTTCTGCGCGAACTCGCTTATATGCAGGCTGCTGATGTTTCCGATCCTCTTCTCAAGATGAATCCTGAAAATCTCATCACGCTCGTCAACGCTTGGCAGGTCTACGAAAAAGACCTCATCATAACGGCCCTTACGCCAGAGCTCAGGCGGAAGGTTCTTTGGCTCATTTGCCGTGGATATGACAAAGACGGGTTTACTCTTTTCCTGCAGCCACGTGATAAAGGTACCGAAGACGCGAAGCTGCGTGCCCGAGTCTCCCTGATAACCGCCGATACCGCCAAATGCCTTATCAATCTCGTCTATCCAGAGTACGCATGGGCTGATGGCCTCGCTGAGCTGGATGCAGCGGCGAATGTTTTTCTCCGACTCTCCCACTGTGGAGCCAAAGAGACGGCCTACGTCAAGGCGCAGCAACGGCAGATTCCAAATACCGGCCAGTGCCTTGCAGCAGAGGCTCTTACCTGAGCCCGGCACGCCGATAAGGAGAAGCCCCTTTGGGATATCAAGGCCCAGGGTCTTCATCTTCTCATTGGAGAGCCTGAAGATGTGCTCTCTCTCAACAAACCACTTTTTTATCTCCTCAAGACCGCCGATATGCTCTATGGTCTCTTTAAAGGGATAGTAGTCCAGTATCTTCTGCTTGCGGATTATCTGCTGCTTCTCAGACTGAATGTACTGTATGCAGTCCTCGTTAAGCACGCCGTTATTCAGGCTTACGGCCTTTCGTATTACCCTTTTTACATTATCAAGGGATAGGCCCTGAAGTGACATATAGAGGATAGAGCGAGTCGCAGTTGACCATGATTCAGGTATAAGGTGGCCGTATGTGGCGTTAACAAGCTCTGCGATTTCCTCGTAATCAGGGAGCGACAACTCCAGGACAATAATGTCCTCCTCAAGCTCAGGGGGCACGTCGCCAAGCGTAGGTGAGAGTATGCAGATGGTATTAAGCGCGCGGTTATCCTCAATAGCCGCCGGAAGATCTCGAAAACGGCGCAGAAACTCATGGGAGTTAAAGTAACCGGATATGTCTTTTAGGAGAAAGAGGTTATTAACCTCCTCGCTTCTCGCGAAACGCTCCTCAATATTAATGAGAATCTTCTCGCGCCCCATCTTCTCTCTCTTTTTCTTCTCTCCGCCGTAAAGCCCTTTTGATACAGACCACGTCCAGTAGACCATTTTCATGGACTCGGACATTTCCTCAAGAATCTTCTCAATTCTCCGCTCCTCAAAAGACACAAGCCAGAGAATGGGATACCTTGCCTCTATATGAACCTGAAGCTCTTTTTTAAATTCACGTACATTCATAAAGACCTCACTCGATAAGTTGCGTAGTGGTGATTAATTTAAGGATAACACAATTACCTGGGGCTGTAAATCGCAGGAGAAAAAATAATATGGGGAGCAAGGGCTTACGGCAAGATGCTTAAGCGCTAAAAAAACAAAGACTTGTTCCGCACTGCCAAGGGCTCCAAAACTTATTGTAAGAGCATGGTTTTTCTGTTATTTTTTCTAAATAGGTGTAAGATAATTTATATAAAAAACCACTGTGCAGAGCCTTTAAAAAGCGCAGAACCACTGCGCGAAGATTGAGCTTTACTCCGAAAAAGAACACACCCCTCACCTCTGTACAGCAAAAAAACGAGTCTTTATAATGAGGGCATTAACTAACGGAATAATGGTTTATGGATAAAAAAACCCTCCTTGAGACCAGTAACCTCACAAAGACCTTTAACGGCATAACAGCCGTTAACTCCATATCCTTTAAGATGTACGCAGGGGAGATACTTGGCCTTATCGGCCCCAATGGCGCGGGCAAGACCACGACCATGCAGATGCTCCTTGACCTTACCACCCCCACAAGCGGGCAGGTACGTATCTTCGGTCTTACCATGAAAACAGACCGCGAGGCCATACTTGGCAGAGTGAATTTTTCCTCATCCTACATCTCCCTGCCCTTCTCACTTACAGTGGAAGAGAACCTCAAGGTCTTTGCGCGCCTTTACGGGATTAAAAAAATCAAGGACAAGATAAACGAACTCCTGAGCGTATTCGAGATTGAGGACATCAGAAAGCAGTCCACAAGAAGACTCTCATCAGGACAGATGACAAGGGTTTGCCTTGCCAAGGCCCTTCTTAACGAGCCGGAAATTCTCTTTCTTGATGAACCCACGGCCTCACTTGACCCGGATATGGCCGATAAGACACGGGCGCTGCTAAAAAAACTAAATAAAGAAAAAAACATCTCCATACTCTATACTTCACATAATATGGCCGAGATGGAAGAGCTCTCTCACAGGATAATATTCATGAATAAAGGTGAAATACTCGCGGTAGACGAGCCGGTGCGGCTCCTTGAACAATTTAATGCACAAGACCTTGAAGAGGTCTTTCTAAAGATCGCACGGCAATAAACCCTTACTTTCTTTTGGAAAAAAGAAAGTAAGATAAAGAAAACCAACAGGGGGATGTGACCACAAAATACCTCATGTTGCAGGGGGAGAAGATTCGTTTGAAAATTTAGTTACAGCCTGCTCTGTCTGTAATAGGGGAAAATCGGACAAAATCTTCAACAATTTGTAGGCCGTATGGGCACAACCAACCCAAAAAAATAAAAACATTTGCAGATTTACTAAAAAAGACAAAAAAATTGATAAATCCGAGACGAATATTAACATACACGCTGCGTAACCTTTATCTCTATAAAAGGTCCCTGCCCCGGCTTATGGAGATACTGTACTGGCCTATTCTGGACCTCACGCTCTGGGGTTTTGTGGGGCTTTACCTTACAAGGTTTAAAGGCAATGTGCCTAACTTCGTTACTTTTTTTCTCGGGGCCCTTATTTTATGGGACATACTCTTCCGCTCCCAGCAGGGCATCTCCATATCTTTTCTCGAAGACCTCTGGTCGCGTAACCTCCTTAATATTTTCATAAGTCCGCTAAGCGCCGTTGAATATATTCTAAGCCTTCTGGTAATGAGCATTATAAAACTCATGCTCTCATCTTTTGTACTTGTGCTTCTTGCATACCTTCTATACGCCTTTAACGTATTCACCATAGGCCCTGCCCTTATACCGCTGGCCCTTAACCTCATTATCATGGGCTGGTCCATAGGCATAATCACAACAGCCCTGATCCTGCGATTCGGTCAGCAGGCCGAGGTCCTGGCCTGGGGTCTGGCACTGCTCTTTCAGCCCCTCTCCGCCGTATTCTACCCCGTGGAAGTTATGCCCTCGTGGCTCCAACACATCGTGGCCTTTATACCCTCTGCCCATGTCTTTGAGGGCATGCGCGCTGTTATAAGCCACTCACCCTTTCCAACAGCTCATTTAATCTACGCCTTTATACTAAATATCGCCTATGTCACAGTATCAGTGCTATTTTTCTCATGGAACTTCAGAGCCGTTAAAAACCGCGGCCTTCTCGTCAAAACAGGAGAGTAGCTGCAGCAAAAAACTACAGGCACCGCACTCAAGCCTTTTGACACTTCAGAGAGGTTTGCGTTATAATTATATAAAGTCGGGTGTCACCCCCCCTAACTCTACAGCCCGATACAGACTCCCCACGGGATAAAAAATGCAGTCTTTCATCATCTCCGCCACTATCTCATTTCTTTTTTTCGCAACCCTTACCCTCATCACCCCCCGCAACGAGTGCGGGGCTAAAGTAAACCTTACAACTGACAGTACCCTTGCGAGTCCATTAAAGTCCCTGAAGGCCAGGGCGAGAATGGATGACGAAAAAGCGCAGCTAAAGCTCGGCAACATGTATTACAGAGGCCGAGGGGGCATGCGGGACTATGATAAGGCGTACAAGTGGTTTAAAAAGGCCGCTGAGCAGGGAGTAGCAGAGGCGCAGTATAACCTTGGCCTCATGTACATGAGGGGTGAGAGCGTGGGACGCGATTATATCTTGAGCTACATGTGGTTTAACCTGGCAAGCGCCGGAGGTTACGTTCGCTCCATACCTGAGCTTGACAGCCTTGAGGCAAAGATGACCCCCGCTGAGGTGGCAAAAGCGCAAAAACTCTCAAGGGACTTTTTGTCAAAGGAATTAAAGGAAAAATAAATATGCCTGCATTGGTACGGGCCCATGCCCCCATACACCTGATAATACTTTTCTTGTTCCTTGCGCTCACGCCGCCTACATACGGCGCCAGGAAAGGCAAAGAGGGTACGAGCGCGGCCCTTCCCCAGGGGCGCACCACCCTTAAGACCAATTTACAGGAGATAGAGAACTCCGCCAGGATGGGAGACGCCAGAGCCCGCGCTTATCTGGCGCAGATGTATTACGAGGGAATCGGCGTGACCAGGGACTACAAAAAGGCCTTCAATTGGGCCGAAAAAGCCGCTGAGCAGGGCAATACAAAGGCCCAGACCCTCCTTGGCCTCATGTACTACAAGGGCCACGGCGTTTTAAGGGACTATACAACGGCCTTTAAGTGGTACCATCTGGCGGCCTTACACGGCGACATGGGCGCTCAGAGCATTCTGGGGCTCATGTATGCCGCAGGCCACGGCGTAAAAAGAGATTATCACGAGGCATTCTACTGGTATGAGAAAGCCGCGAAGCAGGGCGACCCCGGCGCTCAGAGCATTCTGGGGCTCATGTACTACGAGGGTCAGACAGTGCCCAGGGATTACGGCAAGGCATTTGAGTGGTACAAAAAAGCCGCGGCTCAGGGCTACTCTGAGGCCGAGTTGCAGCTCGGCGTAATGTACACCTACGGTAACGGCGTGACCCAGGACTACGGCAAAGCCTTTCTCTGGTTTCACCGCTCCGCTGTTAACGGCAACGCAAAGGCCCGTGCCAGCCTGGGGCTCATGTACGCATACGGTAAAGGCGTAAAGCAGAATTATCCCCTGGGTTACATGTGGCTGAGCCTCGCGGCAAAGGGCAAGATAGATAACGCCGAGGAAGCGCTCAAGAGCCTTGAGGCAAGGATGAGCCCAAAGGAATTATCAGAGGCAAAAAAACTTACCTCAAAGGTAACGACCAAGGCAAATAAGCAATAAATAAGTACAGAAGAGCGCGCTTAAGAAAGTCCTAAAACACACCTCCCAAGACACAATCCCCTTAAAAATAATACAAATCACAGAAAAATAGTTGACAGACCGAGAGTAATAAGATAAATATTGTCTTAAATGCATTGAATTTATTTTTTCCCTAAGCTTATCAGCGGATTTTGCGGTTTTTGTGACCTCTCTTTGAGAGAACTCCGCTCACTTGTAAAGTCTTGAGCAGAAAAACCGCCTCTTAAAAACCCCTTGCTTTACCGCTTAGGGGACGAAAAGGCAGAACTAAGAGCAAAGCATTACAGATTTACTCTGGTTTCGCATATACATGTGCCATAAAGAACTTCACAAAACCAACAGCCTACAGGAGGAGTGAGGGTATGAGTGAGCATTCACACGAACTTGAATGGGAAACAAGTCCCTGGCCGCTAATCGTATGCGTGGGGATTCTTTTATTCGCCCCGCTGGCTTTCTCCTTTCACTTTGTTTACGAGAAACCCGCGGCAACCCTGGTCTCTCTCGCCCTTGGCGGAGTGCTCATCCTTATTTCGGTCATAGGCTGGGTAAAAGACGGCCTTGAGGATAAACACGGCTGGGGCGCGGGGCTGAGCTTTCCGGCCATGCCTTTTTTCATACTGGCCGAGGCATTCATCTTTGTGGCGCTCTTTGCCGCCTACTGGATGATAAGGCTTAAGGCCCCTCACTGGCCACCTGCGGGCACGCCTCATATCTCAATGGTAACACCTGTAATCATGACCGTTATACTGGTCTCATCAAGCGTAACCATACACCTTGCCGAGATGCGCCACGAGGCCGGCAACCATACCGGGTTTCTCGGCTGGCTCTGGGTTACCATCATACTTGGAGCCGTCTTCTTCTTCCTCACCATGAAAGAGTGGTCCCACCTTATCGGCGAGGGCTTTAACACAACGACTAACGCTTACAGCACTGTGTTTTACTCCATAACGGGCCTGCACGCCTCCCATGTCTTTATAGGAGTCGCCTTATTTGTCTGCATACTTATCCCGGCCCATATGAGAAAAACAAACTCTACCTTTATAAGGACCGCCAGCCTGTACTGGCACTTTGTAGATATTGTATGGTTCTTTGTTGTCTCACAGGTTTACTTCTGGCTCTAAGGTACAAGAGACTTAAGCGCGGGAGGAGTACACTTTATAAAAAAAACCAGGGTAAACCGGTATAAATATAATGAGAAAGAGAGTCCTGTTAATCATACTTTTGCTGCTCTCGGCCTCTCTAAGACCGGGTGACGGACTGGCGACATTCAGCCGTACCGTTCAGTCGGAGATTGACCCCGAGCTGATGAGGATAGATGAGGATAAGTTCCTCGGCGCGCCCATAAAGACTGATTATAAACTTATTGATGAGCAGGGAGAGCACTTTGTTCTAAGTGATATGATTCGGGGCAAGCCGCTTATCCTGCTACTCTCGTACTACCGCTGTGACGGTGTCTGCCCTACGGTTAACAGGGACTTCAGGGCCATAGTACAGAAGATGAAGAAAAAGAAACTTGGAGTGGACTTCAGCGTACTGAGCCTCTCTTTTGATGTAGATGAGACCCTTGAGAGGCTGAAGATGTTTAACGCCAAGCTCAAGTTCCCCAAATGGATGAACAAGGGCTGGAGAACGGCCATATTCGAGAACGACGAGGATATAAAACCTCTTACAGAGAGCGTTGGGTACCGTTTTTTCTGGTCCCTTAGAGACCAGATGTTTCTCCACCCCAATGTCTTTATCTTTATCTCCCCCGACGGCCGCGTAGTGCGGTATCTGTACGGGGCCACAATTGGCGAGAAAGACGTGGAGCTTGCCATAAACGAGGCCGCCTTTGGCAAGAGCGGCCGCTCAAAAGTTGAGGACTTAAAGGACCTGGTACTGCTTGCCTGCTTCAGCTACAACTATAAAGAGGGTAAATACTCCATTAACTACCCCCTCTTTATCGCGGTCGGTTCGCTCGCACTTGGTATCTCAGCTATTATAATAGCATTAATCGTTGTAAGGAAACGGGTTAGGAGGTAAGGAGATGAGGAGAAGAATCAGAACGGCATCAACGGCCTTAATGACGCTCTTTATACTTGCCGTGCCGGTCTTGGCAAGCTCGGAACATGAATCCGGTTATGAGAAGACCGGTATCGCAGACCCTGTTGAGGGCTGGAACCACCTCTGGCACGAGATGCTCTGGGACATTACGGTAATGGGTGTTATATTTGCCCTTATCACCATCTACTTCATGTGGAGGTACAGAAGAAGGTTCCCTCAGCAGGAAGGCAAACAGGTAAAGCTCACCTTTGCGGGCATGATGTTATGGGCCCTGCTGCCGGCGGCTATCTTCATGGCCGATGACCTCTATCTCGCGGGAAAGACCTGGGCACTATACAATACATACAGGAATGTTCCCGAGAACAGCATGGAGATAAAACTTGAGTCCGCCATGTGGAGTTGGAACTTCACATATCCAAACGGTGTTCAGGCCACTAACGAGCTGCGCGTACCCGTGGGCAAACCAATAGTAATGAGGATGAAGAGCCGCGATGTGATTCACAGCTTCTATCTACCTGATTTCAAGGTAAAAGAAGACTCCATGCCCGGCCGCGTAACCTATCTCTGGTTCTATCCAAAAGAAGTGGGAGAGCATGTCATCACCTGCGCCGAGTTCTGCGGAGTAATGCATTCAAACATGAGAGGCACACTGATTATAATGCCTGTAGATGAGTTTAATACCTGGCTTGAGAAAGAAAAAGCCAATATCTAACAACGAGGTGCCTAAACTATGAGTCAGTCTGTTAGTTTCGGAAAAAATTTAAGTCAGTGGATATTTACCACCGACCATAAGAGGGTTGGCATTCTATACCTCATAGGGTCTCTGGCGGCATTTGCCGTGGCCGGTCTCATGGCCGTGCTCATAAGGGTGGAGCTCTCAAGCATAGGGCCAACCATTACAAACCCTCAGACATATAACGTCTGGCTCTACTTTCACGGGGCCGCCATGATACTGGGCTTTCAGATACCGGCCCTGACGGGCTTTCTGGCAAACTATCTCGTACCGCTCATGATAGGCGCCAAGGACGTTGCCTTTCCCCGCGTGAACGCCCTCAGCCTCTGGCTCTTCTGGATGGGCATCATCGTAGCGCTGCTCACCTTTGTCGTACCAAACCCGCCGGACTTCATGTGGACGGCCTATCCGCCGTACTCCATCATGTCCGGAGGTAATACATCCTTTTATACCTTTACGGTTCTGATTATGGGTTTCTCATCCATTGTGGGCGGTATCAACCTCATCGCCACCATCATCTACATGCGCGCCCCGGGCGTTACCTGGGCAAAACTTAATATCTTTGTCTGGGCCACCATGTGCGCTTTTATACTGCAGCTTATCTTTGTCCCTGTGCTTGGCTCTGCGGTAACGCTTCTGACCCTTGACAAGTATCTGGGAACGCACTTCTTCGACCCTGCCATGGGCGGAGACGTACTCTTGTACGAGAACCTCTTCTGGTTCTACTCACACCCTGCCGTTTATGTCATACTGCTGCCCATGATGGGTATAATCTATGAGATAGTGGCAACCTTTGCCAAAAACCGTATCTTCAACAAAAAAGTAGTTGTATTCGGAGGTTTCATCGGCACAACGGTCCTAAGCGGCGAGGTCTGGGTACACCACCTCTTCACATCAGGCATGCCCAACTGGATACGCCTTGGCATGATGGTAAGCACACTCCTTATCAGCGTTCCCGTGGGGCTCATGATGATAGGGCTCGTAGGCACCCTGTACAGGGGCGCCATACAGTACAAGACCCCCATGCTTTACGCCTGCGGTTTCATATTCCTCTTCCTTGTAGGCGGCCTTACGGGTATACCTCACGCAATGGCGGCCCTTACGCTGGCGCTCCATGATACGCATTTTGTTGTAGCGCACTTTCATTACGTCATTGCCGTATCAGGCACATTCGCGGTCTTTGGCGGCGTTTACTACCTATTCCCCAAGATGACGGGCAAGATGTACAACGAGGCGCTGGCCAAACTCGCCTTTTTCGTCCTCTTCATCGGCGTGAACGTTACATTCTTCACCATGTTCATCGTGGGACTAAAGGGCATGCCACGGCGGTACTTTGATTACAGCCACATGCCTCAGCTTGAGCATCTTCATAAGATACAGACCTACGGTGCCTTTGTCATCGGACTGGGTGCACTGCTTATACTTATAACGTGGCTTCACGGGGCCTTCTACGGTAAAAAAGCCCCCACCAACCCTTGGGGTTCAAGGTCCCTTGAGTGGACGCATACTGAGTCGCCTCCGGGGCCAGGAAACTTCGGCGGTAAGCCCCTTGACCTGCCCGAAGACTGGGACCCCTACGGTTACGGCGTTAACCCCGATTAAGAGCGCCCCATGCGGGCTCTCGGTGTGGGCCGGAAGTAGAAGGCTCAGCTCTTAACCATAAGAAAAAAGTCTTCACAAGATGAGATAACGAGGTTAAGTCACCGGCTGAAAAGAGATTAAAGCGGAAAAAGGAGGAGTTGTTTTTATGGACACATCTTACATGGGAAGAGACCGGTATTCCTCCCGCCTCCCCCTGCTCCTTGGCGCAACAGTTTTTTTCACCTATCTGCTCATGGTAATGGGCGCATTTGTAACATCCACGGGCTCCGGACTTGCCTGCCCGGACTGGCCTCTCTGTTACGGCACAGTGGCCCCGCCCATGCGCCTCAGTATCTGGTTTGAGTGGGGGCACAGGCTCCTTGGCGCTACGGCAGGCACACTGATAATCCTCTCAACCGTCTTTGTCTGGCGAAGCTACAGAGGGCTGCCACGGGTATTCACCTCTGCCATAGTTCTGCTCTTATTTACAGGTGTGGGCCTTGGCGGCCTTACCGTGCTTGTAGAGGCTCCGCGCCTTGACAGCTTTCTTAATGTGGCCATTATCTCATCACACCTGATTATCTCCACGCTGGTGCTTACGTGCCTCACTTTCTCACTGCATTACGTCAGGCGCAGAGGCAGGCCCGAGGGGTCAAACTTTTTCTTTTTCCTATTCTGTCTTGTATACATCCAGGTGGTTCTCGGTATACTTGTGCGGTACTCAGGGGCCACGCTGGCCTGCCCTGACCTGCCGCTCTGTAGGGGCAGCATAATTCCCGCATTTACGGACTACTCCGTGGTCTTGCACTTCTTTCACAGAGTCACGGCCCTTACCATATTTATAATCTCAGCCATAAAACTCTACACCGCCATATCAGGCAAAAAAGATACAATGGCCTCTCTTGTAACCTTCATACTCGTGCTGGCCCAGGCCACCTTCGGCATACTCATCGTAGCCACGGGCATGTTCCTGCCTGTGATTATCCTCCACGCTGCCACGGGTTTTCTCTTTCTTGGCTGGCTTGCCTATCAGGCAATGCCCTTTTTCCTCTCTGAGAGCACAAAAAGGAGGGTCATAACCTCATGAATCAGCACGCCGTAGAGGTTATACTGCCGTTACGCACCACCGCCGGTGAGTACGTAACCCTTGTAAAGCCGGGCATTATCGGCCTTGTTCTCGTAGCCGCGTTAACGGGCATCTACCTTGGCGGACAAGGCGGAGGGTATAACCTCACTCTCATCTTATGGACACTTGGCGGGCTTGGTACGGCTACGGCCGGGGCGGCTCTCCTTAATAATTACTTTGATAGAGACATTGACCGACTCATGGAACGCACCTCCATGCGGGCCCTTGCCCTTGGAAAGGTATCACCCAACAAGGCCCTCTTAACAGGGCTTGGACTTATTGTACTCTCAATCACAGTCCTTGCCCTGGAGGTAAACCACGTCACGGCCCTGCTTACGGCCATGGCGGCCTGCGGTTACGTTTTTTTATACGGTATTATCCTTAAACGCAGAAGTCCCTTTGCCAACCAGATAGGCGGGCTTGCCGGTGCTCTGCCTCCTTTAATAGGTTATACGGCAATTACAGGCGGAATCAACGGCACGGCCCTTATACTATTTGCCATAGTGGCCCTCTGGCAGCAGCCACACGCACTCAGCCTTGCACTTAAATACAGAGACCAGTACGCCCGTGCCTCTATACCCGTGATACCCGTTGCAAAAGGGGTGCATGCCACAAAGGTACGGATTTTCCTCTACACCGTCGTATTAATCCCTGCTACCACGCTGCTCTTTTTCGCCGGCATAACAGGTACGTTCTACCTTGCCGCGGCCATAGGACTTGGTTTACTCTACCTTGTACTTGCCGTAAAGTTTCTGCGCTCTACGCGTCAGTACGATATGTTTCTCTTCTTTTTCTCCATACTTTATCTTACCCTTCTCTTCACCGCCATGATACTGGATGTAACCTGACTCATGGAGAAAAGATATACCTACAAGTGGTTTGTCCTGGCGGTACTATTTCTTGGCATAGGCGGAGGCTTTGCCTTTATGGTGGGCATGAGCCGCACGCCCTTTGGTTATAAATACTTTCCCGCTGATGCCCTGCACCGCACGCTCGTGGCGCACGTGGTACTTGCCATACTGCTCTGGCTGCTCTCCTTTGCCGTGGTGCTCTGGAGCAAGACCTTTAAGGGCGCGGAGCTGAACTTTACACGCCCACTGGCCCTATTCGGGGCCTTGCTAATAATACTTGCCGTACTCCTTGGAGACGGCAAAGCCGTCATCAACAACTACGTGCCAACTATTGATACACCGCTCTTTCTCGTTGGGCTAACCCTCTTTTATATCGCCTTCACGCTGAACATATTGGCTTATCTACGCGGCGCGCTGAGTAACATCTTATCAAGAGACCTCCAAAAAGGTGCCATCGCCTCTTCCGTAATCATCGCCCTTATAATGGTGCTCTCCATGGCCGCCTCTATCTTCATGCAGGACCGTAATACAGTACCTATCCTGTACTACGAGCGTTTATTCTGGATACCGGGTCACATTCAGCAGGTAATGAGCGGCGCGCTCTTTGTGGCCGTGCTCTACGCGCTCCGTGAACGCATCAGCGGCAGCAGCCCCGCGGGGTGGCCTTTTTTACGGTACGTAACCCTGGCCTTCCCCCTCTCCGCGCTATTGCTCTTTTTCATACCATTTGTAACCGACCCGCTTACACGCGGCGCCAAGATTGCCGCAGAGACCATCTACGGCATTGGCCTTGGTTTACCCATATTCATCCACATAATACATATACTACTGAACCTTGGGAGCAGCAAAAGGAGCACAGTAGCGGATAAAAACCCTCTTGGCGTTGCCAACATCTCGCTTATCCTCTCCGTAACCATTTACACCCTTGGCATGGCCATAGCCTACAGCGGTTTTGGTAATGATCTGCGCGTACCGGCACACTATCACGGCGCCGTAACAAGCCTCACACTGGCCCTCATGGGGCTCTCCTACTATATGATAAAAGAGAACAAGGCACGCATCTTCGCCGAGAGAATAGCCCGTGTTCAGCCTGTTATTTACGGCCTTGGTATGGTATTTTTTATACTGGGATTATTCGTATCAGGGCTCCTCGGTGCCCCGCGTAAGACCTACGGGGTATCATTCACATCAGACCCTGTGGTGCTGACTGCCCTAACCGTCATGGGCATCGGAACCCTGCTTGCCGTTATCGGAGGCATACTCTTTGTCTTTTATACCGCAATTACACTAATAAAGGAGGAAAACAGAAGTGTCTAATCCAACATCTGATGAAATAAAAGCCAAGAAGAGAAAGTTCGCCATTAGGGTCGGCATACTTATCGCTGTTATCATGTTATTTAATATGATAGTCCTGGCCTGGAGACTCTAAGCAGTGAAGGAATTTCTCTTATACTCAAGCCTCGCCACCATTGGACTAAGCGGGGTGATGATAATCACCGGCATTATCCTCATAAAAAAGGGGCTCAGGGCTACGCACAAAAAGGCCATGCTCACGGCCTCGGTATTTGCCATAATATTCGTAGTCCTGTACCTCCTCCGCTCATCTCTATTTCCTCCTGAGCGCTACGCCGGAGACCACCGCACCCTCTTTCTCTCCATACTCTGGTCCCACACCTTACTTGCCATGATAAACTTTCCCATGGCCGCCTACACCATATACCTTGCCTTTAAGGAGCGCTTCACAAGACACAGACGCATAGCCCCATATACGGCGGGGGTCTGGATTTACGTTGCCGTTACGGGCTGGGCTATATTTTTATTTCCACGGTAGGGTGGGGGTAATTAAGAATGGTGTCCCTTGAACGGCCTTCTTGACAAAAGTTAACACACAGGTTAACATGTGGATATAAGTCGAACCGTTATCTTTTGCAAGACAACCGATGGAGAATGTCCTATTCATGACTTCCTTGACTCCCTCTCCGGAAAGGTTAGCCGGAAGATAACATGGGTTCTCAAACTCCTTGAGGATTTAGAGGTTGTACCGTCCTCATATTTCAAAAAACTTGTAAGTACTGAAGAGATATGGGAGTGCAGGATTGTATCAACTCAAATGCCTACAGGACACTTTGTTTCTTCGCAGGTAATGACCTGGTTGTCTTGACCAATGGTTTCATAAAGAAGAGCCAAAAGACGCCAAAGGCTGCGATAAAAAAGGCCGAGGCATACAGGAAAGATTTTTTGAAAAGGAGAAAAAAAGATGAGTGACCTTAAAAAACACATAACCTCAAGAAAAAAGAGAGACCCGGCATTTGCAGATGGTTATGACGAGGGGTTCAAGCAGTTCAAGATAGGCGTAGTGCTCAAACAGGCACGCGAGGAAGCAGGACTGACTCAGGAAGAGCTTGCGCGCAGACTTCACACCAAGAAGACCGCTATCTCCCGTATAGAAAACCATGCCGAGGATATCAAACTCTCGACTCTGGCGCGGGTAGCTTCGGCACTTGGCAAACGCCTTGAGGTCGAGATTGCCTGATAGCGTACCGCAAATAGCTCCGTCTTAGGTGCAGGTAGTGGCGTTGGAGATGGGGAGTGTCAGTCGCAATGGTGGGCCGTGCCCACCCTACAAGGCTGTAGATCTTAAACATTCTGGAACCTTACAATCATCAATCAAAATTGGAATGAGTTTCCTTTTGTCTTCAATCTTCTTAACCATGCTCGCATTCAATTCTTCTCTAACCCAAGGCTTATTAGCACTATTCTTTGAAAGTACAACAATAATTGCATCTGCATTATTGATACCTTCTTCAAAAATCTTGTCAATAAGACTATCCCCTATATTCATTTCCCATTTATCAACCCATGCCACAATACCTTTAGAGTATAATTTTTTCGCAAATTTTAAAACAAATCTATCCTTGTCTTCACTGGCGTGACTCAAAAAAACTTTTGGATGTTTTGTTGACATAAATACTCCACCTGGGTAAATTCCAGGGACAACATACTTAAATACCGTAACAAATTCTCACATCCCCTAACTGGTTCCCCCATCACCACGCCCTCTCAACCGGCAGGTCCGGCATGGGGTAATGCCTGGTATTAAGGCAGAATATCTTTCCCCCTGCCTGCATGGCCGTGGCCGCGAGTATGGCATCATTGGTATCTATGCCGTGGCTTGGGTTCCATTCTCGGTACATTTCACCGGCCCTATCTACAGTGACCTGATCAACAGGCGCGGTCTTAAAGAGGGAGAGAAAGAGAAGGGTCTTTTCTTCCTCGTCTTTACGCATGAAAAACACGACCTCGGCTCTCTGCATGGCCCCTATCCAGAGCTCAAACTCATTATTCTCTCTAAGAGCGCGGATAAAATCCTTTGCCTTTTTTTTACCCCGCAAATGCCAGATAAGGACATCAGAATCAATATAGACCCTCATTTACGATGACGCTCCATAGATTTTCTAAAGGCAGTGCGAGCCTTGCTAACAATCTCTTCCGCACTTTCATCACGCTTCCATGCGCCCGAGGTGAGATCAAGGACATCCATGCCCTTTTCCGCCTCAATCTTCTTTACATATGTCATGATGGCCTCTTCAATAACAGACTTTTTACTCGTATGAAGCTCTTTAGCGAGCATATTAATCTGATGAAGTACCCTCTCATCAACTCTTGCTGATAATACTTTGTCCATAACGCGCCTCCATTCTTACATTGTAACGTAAGAACATAAAAAAAACAACTTTTTAAGATTTAATTTATAACGCAAACCAACAAAAGGGTAAAAGAAAATTCAGCCATAATGGTGGGCCGTGCCCACCCTACAAACCCTACCGCAGCATCCTCGTAAGTATGCGGTCAATGGAATTGGCAAAACGCTCCCTGTCCTTTGGGCCAAATGGCGGCGGGCCTCCCGTGTCTACGCCTTTATCGCGCAGGACCTGCATAAAGTCGCGCATGGATAGGCGCTCTCCAACATTTGCCTCAGTATAGACCTCGCCTCTGGGATTGATGGCAGTGGCGCCCTTTTCAACTACACGGGCGGCAAGAGGAATATCAGCGGTGATGACAAGGTCAGTTGCGGTAACATTCTCAAAGATATACATATCGGCGATATCGCTGCCTTTTTGTACCTGAACAAATGTAATAAGAGGCTCCGTGGGCACAAGCATATAGTTATTTGCCACAAGACAAACAGGCACCTGCAGCCTTGAAGATACTCTGAAGATAATATCTTTCACTGCACGTGGACAGGCGTCGGAGTCTACCCATATTTTCAATTCAGAACTATTCCGCATTCCCCAAATCCCCTACAGTACGCACATATACTGAAGTATCTCGAATGCCTTGTGCATGGCCTCGTGTCTGCCAAGGAGGATAAATACATCACCCGCCTTAATGGTGTAATCAGCGGGAGGTTCTGTCCTGGCTTTTCCCTTTCTTACAACAGCGATAATGCTCACACCGCTCGCCTTTCTGAGATCCAGCTGCACGAAATTCATACCCACAATGGCGGAACCCTCTTCAACGTAAAAAGTATTTACCACATCTTCTTTCAGGATAGAGCTGAGCTCGGCAACCTTCGCCCCTGCCAGGGTGGGGTCTCTGAACATGGCGTACCCCTCTTGCCTGATAATATCTATCTGGTTCTCAATAATATTTGTGGGTAGTTTGTAGTCCTGCAAAACCCTTGAGAATATCTCAATGGAGGTCTCAAACTCCTCGGGGATTACCTCTGTTGCGCCAAGCTTATAAAGCTCCTCAATCTCCGTAAGGTACCGCGTCCTCACCACGATGGAGGCGTTTGCGTTTAGCCCCTTTGTAGTCACAACGCCGCGCCGCGTGGCTATGGGGTCGGGTATGGTAAAGACCACCATGCGGGCTCTGGCGATACCGAGACTTTTCAATACGTCGGCGTGGCTGCAGTCTCCAAAGCGCACCTTATGCCCCTCCTTGCGGGCGCTTCGCACCTGCTCGGCCTTCATATCAAGGATAATGTAGCTGATCCCCGTCTCTTTTAAGACACGCGCCAGGTTGCGTCCGCTAAGGCCGAACCCTACGATGATTACGTGATTAGCAAGGGTGGTCCTGCCGGCGATAGATGATGTCATGCCTTTTCGCCGCAGCAGCCTGCCTACATGAAAGGCAAAGGCAGATGATCTGTTAAATAGAAAAGGGGTGAGGGCCATGGTTAATATGGATGAGGCAAGGAGCGTCTGATAAGCCGGGGAGCTGAGTATGCCGTAATCACGGCCCAGCTTTATGAGGACAAAAGAAAACTCCCCTATCTGCGCAAGGCATATACCAACTGTAAGACTGGTGCGAAAAGGGTATCGCAGCACCAGGCCGATACCGGTAATAATAAGGGCCTTTAGAATCAGTATGGTAAGGGAAAGCCCGATAACAAGGGGCAGGTGGTTCATAAAATAAAAGAACTCAAGGAGCATGCCTATGGAGATAAAAAAGAGGGACTGAAACGTATCCCTGAATGGAAGTATCTCGGCTACAATCTGATGACTGTACTCGGACTCTGAGATTACGATACCCGCTATGAATGCGCCAAGTGGAAGTGAGAGGCCAAAGAGCGAGGTGAGCCACGCTGTGCCAAGACATATAAGGAGTATGGTAAGGATAAAGAGCTCTTTGCTCTCAAGCCTCACTATCTGATAAAGGATCTTTGGCACAATATAGGATGCGGCTGTGATTATAACAACAATGGCTATAAGGGCCACCAGAAGACTCTTTACTATTGCCAAGGTAGAGGCCCCTCCCTCCAGCCCGAATCCCTGGACTATTAAGACCATTAGGACCATGGAGATATCCTGAAAAAGAAGAAGGGCTACTGAGAGATTGCCGTAGGAGGAGTTCACGTCTCCCTTATCAACGAGAAGCTTCAAGACTATGGCCGATGAGCTGAGAGATATAATAAAACCCAGAACAAGGGCAACGGTTATGGGCTGGTGAAAGATCCCCGCGATGATAAGGACGCTAAGGGTGGTAAGGCCGACCTGAAGCCCGCCTCCGATAAGGGCCTCTTTCTTTATCTTCATCAGTTTTGAGATAGAAAACTCAAGGCCAATGGTAAAAAGAAGCAGGACTACGCCTATCTCGGCCAGGACCTCAATGGCGTGATGGTCCGTGATGAGACCAAAACCAAAGGGGCCGATAACAACGCCGGTGATAAGAAAACCAACTATGGTGGGAAGGCCCAGTCTGTGGAAGAAAAAAGTAATGGGTACCGCCGCCACCATGAGGATAATGAGGTCTTTCAGGATAGGTATGTTTTCCACAGCAAGTGCCGCTCCTGCGTAAATATGCTTATTTATAAGTTACTCTACAATAACAATATTAAGGGTAGGAATGCAACCGTAGCGCGCCCTGCGCAGAGTCCGAAGACTAAAGAGCCGGACTTGTTATTTAGGTGAAAAGAATGGGGCAACGAAAAATCAAAGGGGAAAACAAAAGGGGCCGCGTCGATCACGCTGCCCCCTCAGGTTTACCGGTTCACGCAGAAGGGATTCGCCCTCCCCTCAACGCACTTAACTTAAAAACTTTTTTTAACCACCACGCAGTGCCTCTACATATTTTCGGTTTCTTAATCTCATGCTCCCGCCCTCTTTCATCACATTAAATATACATTTATCGTTGTATGGGAGAACAAAACCCCCTCCCCGCATACGCATCAGGCCCGGTCCGGGGATTTCAGTATTTTTATCTTTTTTCCTTCCATTTCGATTACACCGTCTTCGGCGAGTTTTTTTAGCAGCCTTGAAAAAGTCTCAGGCGAGACGCCAAGCAGCACAGAGAGCTCACCTTTTGGCACTGGCAAGGTAACCGTATCGCTTTCCGTCTTATTACTCAGGTGTTTAATGTAATTCAAAAAACGCCCACTAATATCTTCAAGCGTGAGATTCTCAACCATCTTCACAAGGTACTGCGACTTTGAGGCCAGTTTGCCTATAAGTTTCATGGCCACATCAGGGTGCGCCTTAATTAACTTAAAGAGCTTTGTCGCGTCAATGGCAAGAAGCTTTGATGGTTTTATGGACATGGCGCTTACGGGATAACGGTTCTTCAGGTAAAGTATTATCTCCGCAAAAAGGTCGCCTGGCTCGATAAAACGGATAATAGCCTCTTTACCCTCCTCATTGGACTTAAAGAGCTTAATGCTTCCCGAAATCATAAAAAAAAGATGGTGCCCCTCATCGCCCTCCAAAAACAGCATCTCCCTCTTTCCAATGGCCTTTAGATGACTTATATCGCTGATTAATCCATATAACTCTTTATCGCCGCCGTCTAAAAAGACATTTAAAAAGTATTCTACGGCTTTCATTTTCGTCATTTTTGACCCCTGTCAATTTATTATCCAAAACTTCTGCTATATTATAACAACATAACCTATAAACTATAACAAAGATTATATATGGAGGCGTAACCAATGAGTATGTTTTGTTATCAATGTCAGGAAGCGGCAGGCAATGCCGGTTGTACTAAAACAGGTGTATGCGGCAAAAAGGAAGGGGTATCCAACCTGCAGGATCTCTTGAACTATCTACTTAAAGGGATTTCCCTCTGGAATGTAAAGGCAAGAGAGCTTGGGGTGACCGATGAGAAGGCTGACATCTTTGTGGTAAAAAGCCTCTTTTCCACTGTGACAAACGTAAACTTTGATGAGGACTGGTTTGTGGAGCGTATAGCAGAGGCCCTTAAGGTTCGTGCCGACACAGAGGGGCTCTTCAGGAAGGCTTACGAAGGAGCTAACGGAAGGGCATTTACCGAGGCTCTCCATGACTCCGCCGTCTGGAACGGTACCACCAGAGAGAACATGTTCGAGAAGGCACTGGCAGTTGGTGTAATGAGTGAGGTTGACGAGGACATTCGCTCCCTTAAAGAACTTCTTATCAACGGTCTTAAGGGTATAGCCGCGTACGTGGACCAAGCCCATGTGCTTGATTACAAAAACGAAAAGATATTCATCTTTATCGAAGAGACACTTGCCGCAACGACAAAGGCCGACATTACGTCCGATGAGCTCATCGGGATGGTTCTTAAGACGGGCGAGATTGCCGTTGATACCATGGCGCTGCTGGACAAAGCTAATACCTCGACTTACGGCACTCAGAAGGCTACAGAGGTCT